>JAFQAA010000068.1 GCA_017417005.1 Elusimicrobiaceae bacterium
CAAGCAAGGTATAAGGCTCTTGTCTATCAACACCAAAACGCATAATTAGAATATCTCTTTCCCTTTGGGAAAGTTCATTTAAAATAGATAACATTAAAGTATTTGTGGACTTTAACATTATTTTTGTATCAGGGTTGGCTTGGGGGCCATCGGCTATAACATTTTCTAAAGAAGAGCCTTCTTCTTCATTTACAGAAATAGATAAAGAATCCACTCCATACGCAGCACTCATACTATCTAAAATAGAGCGAACCTGTCTCTCTGAAAGATTTAACTTTACACTCATCTCTTTTAAAGTCGGTTCTCTGCCAAGTTCAAGTTTAAGTTTATCCCAAGTTTTAAGCCAGGTGCGTAAATTATCCCAAGCATGTGGCGGAAGTTTAATTGTTGACAACTGCTCGTCAACACATCTTTTTATATATTGTTCTATCCAATGCACCGCATAGGTTGAAAAACGAAACCCTCTCTTAGGGTCAAAACGCTGCACCGCTTGCAAAAGGCCAAGGTTGCCTTCTTCAATCAAATCCATAAGTTCAATACCGCGCTTTAAATAACGCTTTGCAATAGGCACTACCAAGCGCAAATGCATTTTTAAAAGCGAACTTTCTGCTTTCTTATCCCCTTTTTGCGCTTTTTGCCAAAGTTCTGTTTCCTTGGATCTGTCTATCTGATTAACAATTTTTGTTATCTCTTTAAAATATTCCTTTAAGGAATTTACATTTTCTTCCATACCTTTTTATTATACACTATTTTAATTTATTTATTTGTTGTAATATTTGCGGAACAACTTTTTTTACATCCGCAACAAAACCATATTGGGATATATTAAATATTGGTGCTTTGCCATCGGAATTAACGGCGATTATCAAATCGGAATTATGCATACCTATTGTGTGTTGTAAAGCTCCGGAAATACCAAAAGAAATATAAACTTTCGGTTTTACGCTAACACCGCTTTGTCCGATTTGATGATTTTTACCCAAAAGGCCGTTTTCTACTATCGGGCGTGTGGCACCAAGTGCCGCGCCAAGTTCTGCTGCAAGTTCTTTAATAAATGCAAAAGTTTTTTGATCTTTAACCCCTCTTCCTACGGCGATAACAATATCGGCTTCTTCCGGTTTTAAAACTTCGCTCGCCTTATCTTTTTGTGTTTTTATTACCCTCACCTTTGAAGGAACTGCTTTAAAATGTTCTTCTATAATTTGCGGTTTTGACGGGTTTTCAAGTGCAATTTTGGGCAAAATATTGGGCCGCACGCTTGCCATTTGCGGTCTAGTGTCAGGGCAAATAATATCAGCCATAATATTGCCACCGAAAGCCGGGCGACTTTGCACTAGTTTACCTTCTTTAACCGATACAGCCGTGCAATCTGCCGTAAGCCCACAAGAAAGTTTTGAGGCCACCCTAGGTGCAAGATCACGCCCCATATAAGTTGAAGGATACAAAATTGCCTCAGGCTTATATTTTTTTGTTAAGGCAATTAAAATTTGCGCATAATTTTGACTATCATAATGAGTAAAAGAACTATCTTCAATATTATAAATTATATCTGCGCCATATTTTGCAAATTCCTCAAAATATTTTTTATTATCCTGGCCTATTATTACAATACCTACTTTGCACCTAAGATCTTGCGAAAGTTTTTTTGCGGCGGATAAAAGTTCCAAAGTTATACTTCTTAGTTTTTTAGTTATTTCATCAACTTCGGCAATAACCCAAATATCTTTATAACTTTCTAAATTATTACTCATTATTTTACCACCTTGTGTTCTTGTAAAATTTTAACAATTTTAGCTGCGGTTTCTTCGGCTGATAAAGTTAAGACTTGGCCTTTTTGTTTTGGGGCCGGCGGATAAATTTTTACCACTCTTGTAGGCGATCCGCTGATACCGAGTTTTGAAACATCAGCTTCAATATCATTTGGAGTCCAAGTAAAAAGCGGTTTTTGCTGTGCTTCAAAAATAGCTTTAAAATTTGGGTAAGGCAAAGCAAAATTATGCGGGGTTGTTAAAGTTATTAAAACAGGCAAAGAAACCTCTAAAATCTGATGTCCCCCCTCAATTAATTTTGTAGCAAGTAAAGTATCCTTTTGTTTAAGTTCAATATCGGTGCAAAAAGTTATTTGGGGTATATTTAATTGTCCGGCTATTTCAGGGCCTGTTTGGGCCGTATCACCATCAATAGCCATCTGCCCGCATAAAATCAAATTAAAAGGTGCAATTTTTTTAACAGCGCGCGAAAGGGCATAGGCCGTTGCCCAAGTATCAGAGCCGGCAAAAGCCTTATCACAAAGCAAGTAGGCCTCGTCTGCGCCCAAGGCTAAAGCAAGGCGCAAAACTTCGGCGGCCTGGCTTGGCCCCATAGAAAGAACCTTAACTTTCGCGCCTGTTTTCTTTTTGATTTCCAAAGCTTTAGCAAGGGCAAAATGGTCACAAGGATTTAAAATACTTGGCACACCAGCTCTAAGCAAAGTTCCATCTTGGTTCATTTTAACTTTTGCCGTATTTGGCACTTGTTTTAAACAAACAATAATATCCATAACTTAATTCCTAAACATATCCCTTAACACTATTGAAAGTGCGTCCATATCCTTAACAAGGCCCACGCTTTCTTTAGTAATTTCAGTGATATAAAAATCTTTTTCGCTTGGTATTTCTAGGGCACTATTTACCAGTTTTGCTCCCGCTAAAGCAATATCTAAAGAAACATTTTTTGCATTTACGCGTGCCATAGTCTTAATTATGTTTATATTAAACGGGCAGCCTTCAACAACTTGGCCGCTTTTAGCTTGTTTAACAAGGGCAAAGGCAACTTCGGCGTTAGCAATTAAACGCCCCAGTTCAAAAGTGATATACTGATGACGCGTTAAACGATTTAAGCGGCATTCTTCCAAAACTTCGCTTAAAGCCTTTAAACCTAAAGCAAGGGCTTTTGCACCAAGGTCGGTTTCTTTAATATTTTCCATTTCGCGCGCCATATCTAAATAAAAATTGCCTCTTGTTTTTAAATGTTCTTGCCAGCGTCCGCGGTAAATTGTCATTTCCATAATTTCACTTGTGCCTTCATAAATACAAGTTATTTTAACATCGCGTTTAATTTTTTCTACCGGGAAATCTTTTGTATAGCCAAAACCGCCAAAAGCCTCTATGGCATCATCAGCAGCAGAATTTGCGGCGCGACTTGCATAATATTTTGCAATTGCACCCTCGGTTGCCTGGCCGTGATTATTTATATCAAGTATTTTGGCTGTTTTATCAATAAAGGCTCTTGCTGCTTCAAACTTAATATAGTGCGGAACAATTAGTTTATGCATATAGCCTTGTTTATGAGATAAGGGGCTAGCAGCTTGCACTCTATTATTTGCATAAACTATGGCATTTTCAATAGCCTCTTGCCCGGCCCCAAGGGCAAGCGCACCAACCATAAGCCTTGTATAACCAAAAACCGCTTGCGCCTGCAAAAAGCCTTGTCCTTCTTTTAAACCGATAAGATTTTCCGCCGGCACAATAACATTTTCAAAACAAAGGCCGGCCGTATTTGCAAGGCGTATGCCGTGTTTATCTTCGTGTTTAAGTTGGGTAAAACCCGGTGTATCTTTTGGCACTAAAAACCAGCTTGGACCGCCGGGGGTAAGGGCTAAAATTGTGTATAAATCGGCAATTTCTCCATTAGAAATCCACATTTTACTGCCGTTTATTTTATAGTGGGTAATTTTGCCGTCTTTTATAATTTGTTCAGCGCGGGTTTTAAGGGCAACAAGGTCGCTTCCGGCATCGGCTTCGGTTGCTCCGTAAGCCACAAGCAAGTTTTCACGCGCCATTTTAGTAAACCAATACTTTTTTTGCTCTTCAGTTCCCCCCACATTTATAGGATCGCTGCCAAGAAAAGTAGCAAAAATAGCAGTTGCTATACCTAAATCTATACGCCCAAGCTCTTGACAAACTCTATAAATATCGCTTGTAGAACTGGCCAGTCCGCCATATTCCTGTGGTATTAAGAGCAAATTAATACCCAAGTCCTTATATATCTCTTTAACCTTTTGCGGCGGAAAATAATTTTCTCCGTCATACTGGCGCAAGGTATCAAAGGGTAAATTTTCTTTAGCATAATGCCTTAGGCTTTCCGCCATCAATTTGCGAGAAAGAGCATCAATTTTTTGCATATAAACAACCTACTTATTTTTTGCAATTTTTTTATTTATACTATTAAGCTGCCTTTGGGCCTTACCGGCATATTCAGAACTGGGATTATTAACAATAAGTCTTTCCAAATAAGCTGCCGCCATTTGATATTCTCCGGCTTCTTTTGCCAAAGTTGCCACTTCAAAAACAGCTCTATCTGCTTGTTTGGAGTTTGGATAAGCCCTTATAATATCTTCATAGGCTTTTCTTTGCGCGGTGCTATCTTTTAATTTAGAGGTATATAAATCGGCAAGTCTTAACTGAGTCTGAATATATTTTTGTTCATTATTTTTAAACAGAGCAGCAATTTCCTTTAAAGTTTGGGCTGCGCCCTCGTAATCTTTTAATTTCTTTTCCTGGATTTCGGCCTTAAAAAGCAAGACATCATAAAGAGCATCCGTGTCGCCTTGTTCCTTGTAAAGTTTTGCAGCAAAACCAAGGTGGCTGATTGCTTCATTATATTCTTTTTGACTTTCTTCCATAACAGCTAAATGGTAATAGGCAGTAGGTCTTTCCATTGATGTTGGAAAATCATTTAAAACCTGTTCGTAAATACTTTTGGCTTTCTCATAGTCTTTTAAATTACTTGCATAAACATCGCCCTGCATTCTTAAAGAAGCCGCTTTATATTTTGTATCGGGGTAAACTTCCCACACTTTTTGATATTGCATCAAAGCGCCGTAAGGGTTTTTGTTATTTCTATGTAAATCGCCCAACATAAGTTCAAGGCGGTCAAGTTCTTCGTAATCTTTAAAACGCTTAAAGAAAGTATTATATTCCTTTAGCAAAGGTTGGTAAGTATCTTTTAAATTAGCTTTTGTTGCAAGAGCCAAAAAAGTATCCAGGCGGCTTGGCAAATCAGCCTGAGGCACACGCCTATTAATAAGTTCATTATAAGTTTCTTGCTCGTTTTTGGGGAAATCTTTTACGCTGTCTTTTAAAACACTTTGAACATTTGTTTTTTCAACAGGGCTAAACTCATATTTATATCTAAGCAGCGTTATAAGAAAATCTGGGTAGTCTTTTAAATTCTTTTCCAAATTAGCTTTCAAAATTAAAGCTTTACTTGCCTGAGGTAAAGCGGCGTTTGCCTCAAGCCAGGAATGTAAATTATTAACTAATTCCTGCTGAGTTTGTTTTGAAGCATCTTGCGCTTGTTTTTGATAAAAAGCAAGTTCTTCAAGGGGATTTTGCGCCCACACAAAAAGCGCAAAAGTTAAAAAACCCGTTAATACTAAATATTTTTTCATATAACTCCTACCTATAATTTGTAAATTGGAGGTCCAAGCCAAAATCTTTGCCTTTCAAAAGGGCAATAGTATTTTGCAAAGCATCTTTTGAAGCGGAAGAAACCCTTAATTGTTCGCCCTGTATGGAAGCAGAAACTTTAAGTTTTGAATCTTTAATCAAGCGCACCATTTCCTTTGCTTTATCAGCCGGGATACCTTGCTGGACTTTAACTTCCTGTTTTGCACTGCCGCCAAGGCCGGCTTCAATTTTTTGGGGTTGTAAATTTTTTAAGGCCACGCCTCTTTTTGAAAGTCTTGTAATAAGAACATCATAAAGGGCTTTTACTTTATATTCATCTGCGCAGGAAAGTTTAATTAAATTTTCTTTACTTAAAAGTTCAATAGAAGGGTTAGAACCTTTAAAATCATATCTGTTAGCCACTTCCTTTTTGGCAATATTAATTGCTTCCTCAATAATATTCATATCAACTTTGGAAACGACATCAAAAGAAAAATCTGCCATAGTTTTTAACCTCCTTTTTTCCTATATCTATATTATAGTATTTTAACTAGACATAAAGCCATTAAAAAGGTAAAATAGAGTTGTCTTTAAATCTTAAAATTGAGGTGAAATAATGGTTTATCTTCAAGCAGTATTAGCCGTAATTGTTTTTGTCGCCATCGGGTATGCATGCAGCACAAACAGAAAGGCAATCAATTGGAAAACAATTGCTTGGGCCTTTGGTTTGCAACTTGTTTTTGCTTTTCTCATTTTAAAAACTACTCCTGGACAAGTTGTTTTCAACTGGTTAAATGATGCTTTTGTATCTATTTTGAACTTCCAAGTTGCCGGCGCGGAAATGGTTTTTGGTCCTTTAGCAAAAACAGATTCCCTTGGTTATATTTTTGCTTTCCAGGTTTTACCTACTATTGTATTCTTTTCTGCCTTAATGGGTCTTTTATACTATTTAGGTATTATGCAAAAAATTATTTATGTTTTTGCTTGGGTAATGAGTAAAACTTGTAAACTTTCCGGAGCTGAAAGTTTAAGCGCAGCTGCCAATATCTTTGTCGGTCAGACGGAAGCCCCTTTACTTATTAAACCTTATGTATCAAAAATGACAAAATCTGAGCTTATGTGCGTTATGACGGGCGGTATGGCAACCGTTGCAGGAGGTGTTCTTGCGGCCTATGTAGGTATGCTTAAAGATAGTTTTCCCGGTATTGCAGGCCACTTAATGGCAGCAAGTGTTATGGGGGCTCCTGCCGGTGTTTTATTTGCTAAATTACTTGTACCGGAAACAGAAAAACCCGAAACCTCAGGCATAACAAAAATTGAATATAAAGACCCAAGCGCAAACATTTTAGATGCTATTGCCTCTTCTACCCAAACAGGCTTACAGCTTGCTTTAAATGTTGCGGGTATGTTAATTGCTTTTACGGCATTAATTGCTTTAGCTAATGGTTGTGTTGAAGCATTAACAAAATATTGTTTTAGCCATGTTTTTAATTTACAAGATATTTTTGGTTATATCTTTACGCCTATTTCCTGGCTTATGGGTATTGACGGACAAGATTTACACATAGCAGGTGTCTTATTTGGCGAAAAAACTATCTTAAATGAGTTTGTTGCCTATGCCCATTTAACTGATATTCTTAACGCCAATGCTGCCGTTATGACAATGAAAAGCAAAGTTATCTTAAGTTATGCTTTATGCGGTTTTGCTAACTTCTCTTCTATCGGTATTCAAATTGGCGGTATCAGCGCGATTGCACCTGAAAGAAGGGCCGATTTATCAAAACTTGGTTTTAGAGCTTTGCTTGCCGGTCTTCTTTCCAGCTGTTTAAGGGCTTTAATTGCCGGCCTTTTGATATAAACTAATTTAGTTTAGCAATAAAAAACCCCTCTTTTACGAGGGGTTTTTTATTTGCACCAATCTTTTTTTATTTTTGCTTTACCATCATAACTTAACGCAAGACCGGCTTTTAAAAGTTCAAAAGCAAGGTTTTCTTTGTTTACAAAAACTTCACAACCCAGGCGGAAATATTTATCTCTGCCACAATTTTTTAGCACTATTTCCCCCTTTTTATTTAAAAAATTTTCAGTAAAAGTTTTGGCTTGTATCCCTTTTAGTTTTTCACACTTATTCTTGCTGTTTATTTCCGGAGTATCAATGCCTTTAATTCTTATAGAAATATTTTTACATACCAAAGGTTCTTTACAGGTAAAATTTACTTTAAATGTATCCCCGTCATATACGGAAAGCAACTCTGCTTTCTTAAAATTCTTATTATTTATACACCCCGTAAATACTAAAAACAAAATAATTAAAAAATATTTATACATAAAAAACGGCTGCCATATCTGAGCTTGACTAAGTAACCCAAACATAACAGCCGTAGTTTGCCGCCCTTACGAGCGACAAACATTCGCTGCAAAATAAACGGCTCATGACTTCCGTTTACTTTACAGCTCAAACGAGCTGTTTTTGGACTTAGTCAATGCCTTTAGTTTCCTAAAAGCTCTCCTTGTTCTTTTTTAAACAAGGTTCCAAAAACATTTTAAATTTAAAAAATTACTTCTATAATTAGTATAACATTTTGCTTTATCTATTTGCAAAAAACCCGCCCTAAAATAATTTAGAACGGGTTTTGTTTTCAAAAAAGTAAAGAAAATTTATTTCTTTTCTTCTTCCACAGCATCTATTCTAACTTTAATTTTTGCATAAACTGTCGGTTTAAAGTAGATAGAAACTTCTGTTTCGCCGATTTTCTTGATAGGTGTAAAGATATCAATGTGGTCTTTGCTGATTTTGTGGCCCATTTCGGCTAAGCTTTTTTGGACATCAGCTTTTGTTACAGAACCAAAGATAATACCTTCAAGATTAATTGTTCTTGTATAGGGTAAAACAAGACCTTCAATTTTTGCAGCCTCTTCTTTAGCGGCGGCAAGTTCAGCCTGAATTTTTTTGTTTCTTCTTTCAGCACCAAGTTCCCAATTTTTAATTACGGCCGGTGTGGCGATTTCCGCTAGTTTCTGGGGCAAGAGGTAGTTTCTTGCATAACCGGGTTTAACTTCAACGATATCACCCATAGTTCCCAAAGCTTTAACATCTTCTCTTAAAATAACTTTCATTTTAAAAACTCCTTAAATTTATTTTTTGGGTAAGCAATAGGCAAGAAAGGCCAAATTTCTATCTCTCTTAATTGCTTGGGTTACCTGGCGTTGATGTTTAGCGCAGGTTCCGGTGATTCTTCTGGATAAGATTTTGCCACTATCCATTGTAAAACTTTTGATTAACTGGATATTCTTATAATCAATGTGATCAATTTTTTCCGCGCAGAACTTGCAAACTTTGCGCCTTGATTCAAAACGCTTTTTTGCAAAAGGTCTTGCAGTGCGGGTATTTTCTTGATTTTGAGCCTCAGCTTTAGGCTGACTGGTTTGAGTATTTGTAATATTTTCTTCTGACATTTTATTTATTTTCCTCTAAAAAAATTTACCTAACTAGGTGTTTAAAACGGGACATCGTCTTCCGTTGCATCGCTGGGTATTTCGGCAGAAGTATCCTCTTCTGTCATTAAGCCTTCGCCTGATTGCAAAATTTGCACTCTTCTTGCGCTGACTCTTAAAACTCTGCGTGTTTGGCCTGCTTTATCGGTATATTCATTAAGGACAAGTCTGCCTTCAACAACAACAGGCACGCCCTTTTTAAGTTTATCTTGTGATCTTTGTGCAGCAGGACCAAAAAGCGAAACAGGAACATAAGCGACATCGTCCTTCCACTCCCCACTGGCATTATCTAGATATCTGCGGTTAACCGCAATATCAAAGCTGCAAACAGCTTGACCTTTTTGTGTCATTCTATTATCAGGATCGCGTGTTAAGCGGCCTGAAAGAAGGACCAAATTTAATTCCGGCAGACGCATTCCCGTAGCCATAATTACACCGCCGCCGGCATACTATCTTTTTTTGCCGGTTTATTTTTTGGCTCGCAAGCAACCATAACAATGCTTCTTAAAACATTGGCGTTAAGTTTCATATTATTGTTCCAAGTTTTAACGATTGTCGGCTCTGCTTTAAATTTTAAATAGAGATAAAAACCTTCGCGGTTTTTATTGATCTCGTGGGAGAATCTTCTTCTACCGAGCTTTTCTTCAGAAAGGACTTCGCCTTTTGAAGAGGCAATAAACGCTTTTGTTTTTTCCACAAAAGCAGCAACTTCATTATCTGTAAGTTGCGGTTTAAGTATTGTTACTGATTCGTATGTTTTCATATTCCTGTTTTTTTATAAAAAAAATACCAACAAGGTTTTATTACCTCGTTAGCACTTAGATATTTTTGGGCTATTCACCATGCGCCCCGGCATATCTTATCCTGATAATATTATAGCACAATTTAAAAACTTTTTGCAAGTATTTCATTTTAAAAATCTAATTTTGGGGTTCCGGGTTATTCATATCCGGCCCTTTTTTAGGAGCATGCCACCATTTGCCCATATCTTCAAAGGGGTTCTTTTTTTTAGGTTTGGCTTGCGTATCGCTATTTTTATATTTATAATCGGTTAAGCCAAGCAAATCTTTAATAGCCTTTATTATTGG
>JAFQAA010000069.1 GCA_017417005.1 Elusimicrobiaceae bacterium
AAAAATAAGCCATTCATCCCGGGCATAAGAGCCTTCTTTTACACTTTGCCAATAACCTGTGGAGCGCGATAAATCTTCCGCTATCCAGGACATATTTATATCCCTAACTTTAAACATAGCATCAATTACGGGATAACTTTGCGCGTAAGCCTCAAACTGATACATTTTTTGGCCGTTTGCTTCAACCATTTTAGAGGAAATTAGCTGTGCTTTACCGGCCGTTATAAAAGACCAAGAGATATCAAATTTTAACTCTTCCCCAAACCATTTTGGCTTGTTTTCTGCGGGGGGAGTTTCTTTTGCATAATACCAGGGGTGAGCAAGGCGGTTTTCAGAAGTTAGAAAAATTTGTTCGTTTTCATTAACGGGTTTTTGGGGTTCTTCTTTTGTCTTTTCTTCTTTAGTGTTTTGGGTACTTGTAGAAGTTTTTGTTTCTTTTACAGAGACTTTGGGCGCAGAGGCTTCTTCTTTAACAGATGTTTTAGTTTTTGTTTCTTCTGTTTTTTGTTCTAGAACAACGCTTTGGGGTGCTTCTTCTTTTTGTGTTTGAATAGTTTGGGTTTGGCTAACAATTTCTTTACCGGTAGTATGTTGCTTTAACCAACTTGAACCGCCACAAGCATTTAAAAATAAAAACGGAAATAAGATAAATATAATTTTCATTTAAAATCCTCTTTGAAGTTTTTTGATATATTTTGCTGCCCCAAGTAAATCAAGGCAAATTTTTACATTTTTCAAATCTTTTGCATATTTTTTTTGTTGTTTTTTGCCATTTGCGGTTAATACCATAACAGCGCGCATATTTAAGTTAGAGGCAAAGTCTATATCGCTTTTTTTATCGCCTATAACAAAAGAATTATCCTTATCAACATTATACTTTTTTATTAATTTTAGTCCCATAGCAGGTGCGGGCTTACGACAAGAACAATTTTGACTTGGCGCATGAGGGCAAAAGACAATTTCTTTAACCTCGTATGGCTTTAAAAGAGCTATAAGCTTTTTATGCACAGCCTTGACCTCTCTTTCCGTAAAATAACCGCGCCCAATACCAGATTGATTTGACACAATAAAAATTGTGTATCCAAGTTCTTTAAAAAGTTTAAAAGCAGCCTTAGTGTTTTTATAAAGTTCCACTTTTTTAGGGTCGCAAAGATAAACGCCGGGCTTTTCTTTAATTATTGTGCCATCTCTATCTATAAAAAGAGCCTTTATTTTACTTGACATAGCCTTCCTCTTTCATTTTCTGGCGGCATTTTTCTTCCCTTTTCCAGCGGTTATGGGCCCAAAGCCAGGAAGCGGGGTCAAGTCTTATCCATTCTTCGTAAATATTTTTTAATTGCTCGGTATATTTTCTTAAAAGTTCGTGGGAAAATTGTTCTTTAGGGGGCAAAATGGGGTCAAAGGCCTCAGCATAAACTTTGCCATTCTTTCTATACATTCTTATCGGGTAAACAGGAACATTCATCTTTAGGGAAAGTAAAGCTGTCATAGGTGCAAGTTCGGCCGGTCTGCCTAAGAAATTCATATAAAGAGCAGAGGAAATAACACTTTGGTCGCTTACAATACCTAAAACCGCACCTTGCTTTAAGGCCTTCATACAAGCAAAAAAGGGATTATAGGAACTAGTCATTTTTGAGCCGTATTTTGTGCGGATATCATTAAGGGCTTTGTTTACATAAGGATTCGTTTGCGGTTTGCCTACCGATAACATATTTTTAAATAAAGTGCTGCCGGCAATAGCAAACATTTCCCAGTTAACAAAATGCCCCATGTGTAAAATAGTAGGTTTTCCGGCGTGATTTTCTTTAATAAGTCTGTCAAAATTAACAAATTCAATTTTTTCAAGCATTTTTTCCTTTGACATTAAACTGATTTGGGCTGTTTCTGCTAAAATGCGCCCGATATTGCGCCAAGATTCTTTTGCTATTTCTGTTGCTTCTTTTTTTGATTTATCAGGGAAGACTTTTTGTATATCATAGATGCTTCTTTTAAAGCGTTTTGCTAAAACAAAAGTTAGAAAAACGCCCACGCTTTCGCCGATTTTAAGGGCAAGTTTCCAAGGCAAAAGGCCTAAAAACAATACAATGGCTTTTAAGGCTAAATATTCTATATAAAATACAAACTTTTTCATATAAAAAAATTATACCAAATAAGGAGCATTTATGCTTTTGCTTAATTTGTTAAAAAAAAATATAATATTTTGGACTTTTGAAAAAGGAGTTTTTATGGATTTTGTTAAATTAAGAGAAAAAATGCTTAAAAATAAACTTGCTTGTATTTTTTTGGCAATTTGCGCCTTCATTTATGGTTTAGGAGTGCGTTTGATTTTGTTTTGTTATAAAAAGAATATTTTTAAATCAAAAAAGGTTTCTGCAAGAGTTGTTTGTATAGGCAATATTACAGCCGGCGGAACGGGCAAAACAACGGCCGTTTTGCTAGCAGCCCAACTTTTAAGTAAAGCAGGGGTAAAAACAGCCATAATTTCGCGCGGATATAAAAGAGATAAAAAAGAAAAAGTAAAAGTTCTTTTTGATAATGATATGCTTAACTGGCAAGAAACAGGTGATGAACCCTATATGATGAGCCAGCTTCTTGCCGAATATAAAGTGCCTGTTGCTGTTTCTGCAAGCCGCTATGAAGCCGCCCAAGAAGTTATAAAAGAGTTTAAAAGTGAAATTTTACTGCTTGATGATGGCTTACAACATCATAAATTAAAAAGGGATGCCAATATAGTCTTAGTTAATGCGCGCGATCCTTTTGGCAATGGCAAAATGTTGCCTTATGGCATTTTAAGGGAGCCTTTATCCGCTTTAAAAAGAGCTTCTTTAGTTATTTTGACTCATAGCAATTTAGCCAGTGAAAGCCAAAAAGCAGAAATAAAAGAAAAAATTAAATCTTACAACGAAGATATAGATATTTTAGAAGCCATACATAAACCCGATTATTTTTATGATGTAATTAACCGCAGTAAAATGGCTTTGGATGATATTAAGGGGGAAGTGGTTTCCTTTTGCGGTCTTGGCGACCCTGCCTCTTTTGAGCAAATTTTAAAAAATCTCGGTCTTAAAATTAAGCAGACCTGGCGTTTTAAAGACCATAATGCCTATACTTTAGAGGAAATAAAATCTTTGGCCGGTTTTCGCAAAGGTTTGCCTTTGATTACCACATTTAAAGACTATGTAAAATTTCCTAAAGGCTGGCAAGAGATAATTAAAAATAAAATTTACATATTGGCTATTAACCTTGAAATTAAAGAAGGCAATGAAACATTCTTAAAAGTGTTAAAAGGAAAATAACAACTTTTTAAGCCATCTTATACTATTTATTAAAATAATCATCAACTTTCTTAAAATACGAACACAATTCTTTTGTATTAGTAGTAATACTATGATGCAAAGTTTTTCTGCATTCGGTTTTAAGGCGGTCAATAATTTCTCTTCTAGTTTTACCTTCTGCTTGTGCAATATCGTCAAGAATATATGGATTTCTGCCAACACCTACCATACCTTCTATATTATCAAAAGTGCTACCCACAAATTTAATTATTTCTGTATCATATTGGTTTTTTACTAGGCAAACGGGATGGCCTAAAGTTTCATATTTATGTAA
>JAFQAA010000070.1 GCA_017417005.1 Elusimicrobiaceae bacterium
AAAACGGCCACAACACCAGCCGGACCTTTTTGTAAAACTTTAGGTAAAACAGGTTTATAACTAAGTCTATGTTTTTGTAAAACAGAACATTGTTCAATTTTAAAAGCCATAAGAACTCTCCTCGTAAATATTATTTACTTAAATTATAGCAAAATAAAAAATGGGGTAAAAATTTATTTGCCAAAGGTATCTATAAAATGTTAGAATATAGAGAACAAGATTTATGGTGGATGTAGCTCAGCTGGTTAGAGCGCCGCTCTGTGGAAGCGGAGGTCGCGGGTTCAAATCTCGTCATCCACCCATAACGAGACGATTTGACCCTTCAGCAAAGTAGCTGAAGGGTTTTTTGCTTATATTTGTTCGGCTTCCTCTTTGGCTTTTTGCATAATGGCGGAAATATCCGCGCCCCAAATATCAAGACCTTCTGCCTTAATAAAAGTTGTATCTTTTATGCCGTAAAAATTATTGCATAGAAATTTTATATAGCCGTATCCAAAATCGTTATTTAAAATAGGTCCGCCGGCAGTTGTAATATAAAAAACTTTTTTTGCTTTGCAAAGACCCTCTATTTCGCCTTTTTCAGTGTAGCGAAAGACTATGCCTGAAACATTAATATTTTCAATATAAACTTTTAAATTTGCCGGGAAGGAATAATCATAAAAAGGTGCTGCTATAACAATAATATCAGCTGTGGCAAACTCGCGCGCTTTATCAAAAATAGCATTAGAAAAATCTTTTTTTGAAGTCAAAGAAAAACGCAAATTTATATCTTCTTCCGTTAAGGGTTTTAAATTTTCTTTTAATAAATTTACTTCGGTAATTTTGCCTTTTAATTTAGATAAAACGACATCAGCAAGTTCTTTTGTGCGCGAATTTTTGCGCGCGCAAGCATTGATAAACAAAATCTTATTCATAATAATAACTCCATAGTAAATTTGGGGATTTTTGGGATAAAAATATTTTACAAAAAATAAGGGAAATAAAAGAACTATTCCTCAATTTTCAACATTGCGATAAAAGCTTCTTGCGGTATATTAACATTACCGATACTCTTCATACGCTTTTTACCTTCTTTTTGCTTTTCAAGAAGTTTGCGTTTTCTCGTGATATCGCCGCCATAGCATTTGGCAATAACATCTTTTCTATAAGCAGGTATTGTTTCGCGCGCAACAATTTTGCCGTTAACACGCGCCTGAACGGCTACTTCAAATTGCTGGCGGCCGATTAACTCTTTTAATTTTTCGCATAAAAGGCGTCCGCGCGAAACGGCTTTATCTTTATGGGTAATAACACTTAAAGCATCCACAGGGCTGCCGTGTATCAAAATTTCCATTAACACAACATCGGCACTTCTATACTCGTCAATTTCATAATCAAAAGAGGCATAACCCTTGGAAACCGATTTAAGTTTATTATAAAAATCTATAACCATTTCTGCCATTGGCATATAATAATTGATAACAACTCTTTGGCTTGAAAGTTGTTCCATACTTATAAAAGTGCCGCGCTTTTCTTTAAGAAGAGTCATAACGCCATCCATATAAGCAATAGGACAGACGATTTTAATTTTTATCGTTGGTTCCTTAATATCAATAATATCGCCGTAAGGCGGGAAATTGGCAGGGTTATCTATCCATTTATAGCCGTTTCCGGCATCGGCAAGCGCGCTTAATTCTTGCGGATGGCTTTTGCGCGGTGTAAATTTTACCTGATAAATAACATTTGGGCTTGTGGCAATTAAAGATAAATTAAATTCACGCTCAAGCCGTTCTTTAACAATTTCAATATGAAGTAGCCCCATAAAGCCAAGCCTAAAACCAAAGCCAAGTGCTTTAGATGTTTCACTTTGATAACTAAAAGAAGAATCTGATAAATTTAATTTTTCAAGCGCGGTTCTAAGCAAAGGATATTCCGTTGATTCAACAGGAAAAATACTTGCAAACACTACCGGTTTTGTTTCAGAATAACCTTGCAAAGCCGTTGTGGCAGGGTTATCTAAAGTTGTTATGGTATCGCCCACTTGCACTTGGTGAATATCTTTTATACCGGCAACAACATAGCCAACTTCGCCAGCTTCAATTTGTTTATTTTTTTGTGCTTTGGGTGTCAAAAAACCTACTTCTTCAATTTTGGAAGTAAAACCGGAAGCCATTAACTTTAAAGTTTGCCCGGCTTTTAAAACGCCGTCAACCATACGGACATATAAAACAACCCCTCTAAACGGGTCATAAAAAGAGTCAAAGACCAAAGCACGCGCCGGCGCAGATTTTTGGCCTTGTGGCGCGGGAATATCTTTGACAATTCTTTCTAAAAGGTCTTCAATACCAAGGCCTGTTTTTGCGCTTACGCGTTGGGCGGAAATTGGGTCTTTTAACACTTCCCAAAGTTGTTCTTCTGCTATATCAGCATCACTTTGGTTAAGGTCAACTTTATTTATAACAGGTATAATTTTTAGGCCTAAACTTTGCGCTAGATGGGCGTGGGCAACCGTTTGGGCTTCAACCCCTTGGGAAGCATCAACTAGGAGCAAAACGCCTTCACACGCGCGCAAACTTCTTGCCACTTCATAAGAAAAATCAACATGGCCCGGGGTATCAATTAAATTTAAAATATAATCTTTATATTTTATGCGGACTGCTTTTGCCTTAATTGTGATGCCGCGCTCTCTTTCCAGGTCCATGCCGTCCAAAAGTTGGGCGTGCATTTTGCGCTTTGGAATAGTGCCGGTATCTTCTAAAATTCTATCTGAAAGGGTTGTCTTGCCGTGGTCAATATGCGCCACGATGGAAAAATTACGAATGTTTTTCATTTAATTTGCGTATCTCGTCAGAACTGCCCATAAGTATAGCTGCTTGCGCTAAATTAGAACAATCTTCAAAGTTTAAATTCCTCAAAGTATTTTTAATTCTCAGGAACATTCTGGTAGAAATAGATAAACTATCAATACCCAGCCCCACTAAAAAGGGCACAAGTTCCGGGTCGGAAGCCATTTCCCCACACACACTTACTTCAACTTTTTTCTTGTGGCAGGCTTGAATAATATGATTTATCATTCTTAAAACTGCCGGGTGGTAAGGGTCATAAAGGTCGGCTACTTCCTGGTTGCCTCTATCAACCGCAATAAGATATTGTATTAAATCATTAGTCCCAATGGAAGCAAAATCAATTTTATTTATAACACTATCTAAGGTTAAAGCCATGCTTGGCACTTCCACCATAATGCCAAAATCTATTTTATTTTGCGGGCAAATATTTTGGGCCTGCATTTCTTTTAAAGTTTGTTCAAAAACTTTTTTTACTTCAATGACTTCTTCGGCGGCAGAAACCATTGGTGCCATAATTTTTACTTTTGCTGGCACTAAAGAAGCCGTTTTTATAATAGCTTGAATTTGGGTTTTCATCAAAGCGGGATATTTTAAAAAGAGTCTTATTCCGCGGCAACCCATAAAGGGGTTGGCTTCTTCCTCGTGGTAAGCAAGACTAAACTGGGCAATTTTATCTCCGCCCAAATCGGCCAGACGAATAGTAAAAGGTCTAGTATCAAAACGAAGAGCTGCTTTTTTATATACGGCAACTTGCTCTTCTAAAGTTGGCGGGACAGGTTTATCCATATATAAAAACTCTGTTCTTAAAAGGCCGAGGCCTTGTGATTTAAAATTATCCAGTTCTTTAAAATCTCTTCTTGGGTCATAGTTTACATAAAGATTAACTTTATGCCCGTCTAAAGTTTCATTAGGTAAATCGCTAATTGTTTTTAAAGATTTTTCTTCTTTTTCAATTAAATTTTTTCTTTTAGTATAAAGGGCAATAAGTTCTGTTGTCGGGTTAATTATTAAAAGACCTTCTTGCCCGTCAATAATAATTAAATCGCCGTTTTTAATTTGCGTGGTTGCCTGGCTTAAACCGACAACCGCCGGCATTTGCATATTTTGGGCCAGTAAAGCAGTATGGCTTGTTTTCCCCCCGATATCAGTAGCAAAACCTAAAACGCTTTTCCTTTTTAAATGTATTGTATCTGAAGGAAATAAATTGTGCGCTATTACAACAGAAGGTTCTTTAATAGAAGCAAAAGTGTTTTGCTGTTTGTTTGTTAAATGGTCGTATAATCTTTTTGCCACATCGGCAATATCAAATTTTCTTTCCCTAAAGAACTCATCTTTAATTTTTTCAAAAGTGGTGTTAACTTCCTGTCCTACTAAAAACAAGGCATATTCGGCATTAATCTGTTCTTTCCTTATTTTATCTATAACGCCTTGCACAAGTAAAGGATCTTGTAAAATTAATTTATGTGCGGCCATTAACTTAGCAAAGTTTTTACCGAAAAGTTCCTTAGCATTTGATTGGGTTTTTGTTAAATCGTCATAAGTAAGGCGCAAAGCTTCCTGATAGCGCCTAACTTCCCACTCAACATTAGTTGGGGGGATTTTCTTTTTTTCAAAATTGGCTCCTTCGCTGCTGACTATATAAGCTGGACCAATAGCAATGCCCGGACTGGCCGGTATTCCTTTTAGTGTAATCATTCTTCCTCAAAGATTTTATCAAAAATATTTTTTAAGGCTTTTACTGCTTCTTTTTCGTCTTCTCCGTTTATGGTAAGGTTTAAAACAGCACCTTGTTCTGCTGCAATCATCATAATACCCATAATACTTTTGGCATTAACCTCAATGCCGTCTTTGGCAATAAAAATTTCGCTTTTAAATTTACCCGCTTCCTGTGCAAGCAGTGTGGCCGGGCGAGCATGTATGCCAAGTTTATTTTTTATTTTTATTTTTTCTTGTATCACTTTTCAAAACCTCTTTTAACTTATAAATGAAGCCACACAGAAAATAAATGTTGCTGCTATATAAAGATAGATATTGGGGATATTCAGTTTTCTTGTCCACACGCTTAGAACCAAGAAAGAAACAAGCAATGCCGTTCTTGTAAGCAGGTCTGCGCTAAGGTCTTCCCCTGCAAAATTTATATATAAACTATAAACAAATAATGCAAAAGTTAAAATTTGTCCCGTAGTTTTTAAAGTGTAAATAATTCTGTTCCAGTTTAATTTAATTAAGCCGTAAAAACTATCTTCAGTGCCGTCATAACTATCTTTTAGTCCTTTATAACGCACAAGTAAAGCAGGTATATTATAAACCAGTAAGGATAACACAACTGCCCCTATGGCAGCAGCAATTCTGTCCGCTGGGGTATCTAGGTTTTTTAAGGTATAAATTTGTGTAGCATAAAGCGTAATTATTAGAAATAAAAGGGAAAAAGGTTTTAGCGTTGCCCAAAAAAGCCTATCTCCTAAAGAAGCAGCGGCATTTGCCGTGCTAACAGAAATTACGCGCCACTCTCTTTCTTCTCCTAGTAATCTTACTTGTTCTGTTTTTGCAATTTTTTCTTCTTGCTTTATCATTGCGCCAATGCTGTAAGAAGCCATTACCGGATTAGAGTTAAAAGCATCAAGATTGCGGCTTATAGCCCTTTTTAACATATCCGGATTATCTTTATACAGGTTTCTTAAAATAGGCATAACCACAAACAAGCGGCCTATATTTTGCATTTTTCTGTAATTCCAAAATATTTGCAAAAGAAAAGTTCTTAAAAATATTTTAAAAAAATTTATTTTCATTATTCCACCTTCGGTTTTGTGCTAAAGGATATAAACAACATTGAAAGCCCGATCCAAGGCACAAGAAAATAAGAAAATTTAAAAGCGATATGCAAACTTCGCGGTATATGTTCGTCTATATAAAGGAAAGTCGGTCCCAGCAAAGTCGTCATAAGCAATATAAAGATAAAAACCGCCATATATTCTACAAGGAAACTTTGCGCTATTAAACTAAACGGGGTTATTGAACCTTCCACAATTTGTTTTTCAATAGAGGGCAACAAGTTGGAGCGGTATTTTCTTAAAGTTTTTTCTACAGAAGTAAATAATAGGGATAAAAGGATACCTACAAAGAAAGAAAAATAAATATCCATTTTAAAATAGCCAGATAAAATAACGCCGGTTCCGGCGCAAATAGCACCGCTGGGGGGCACAACTCCGCCGATGGGCACAAAATCAATAAATAAAAGTTCGGTAAAAACGCCCAGTTGCAAACCTAAAAAGAAATCTCCGCAGAGGTAACCCATAATCGCGCCGGCGCAAGTTGGCCTTGAAAATAAAAATTGCCCCAGGTAAGTGGTATCCATTTCAAGTAAAGCCAGCACAGCACAAGCAATTACTATTTCAAACATCTATTTTTACCTCCAAGGAAGAAGGTAAAGCCTTAATGCTAAAAGCAATATTTTGTTTTTTTAAATTATTTATAATAGCTAAATCATTCTCGTCAAAATAAACGCCCGCACTAAATTCTTTTTTGCCTTCTTCATATTTTGTATTTCCTATATTAACTTTTTCTAAAGCAACACCCTGCTTGGCAAGTTCTTCTAGTTGGTTTAAGTCTTCCACAAGCACAAAAATATTTTTTGCTTCATCTTTTTTTAAAGAGGGTAAGGCTTCGTTTGCAGCTATAACTTCCAGTTCATAACCTTGGGGCAAAGCCATACGCATCATTTTTGCCATAAGAGTATTTTGGGCTGCTTGGCTGCTTATAACAAGCACTTTATCTGTTTTTATCTTAGGCAACCAGGCTTGCACCACTTGTCCGTGTATAAGTCTGCTATCAACTCTTATAAAAGTAATCATAGTTGTTTTAATTTTTCGCTAATATCAACTAGGGATTTTCTGCCATCCTCTAAAACTTTAGTTGCTAAACTTATTAAGTCCATTTTATCTTTATTGTTTATTGCTGTAAGCAACATATTCAAATTTACTCCACAGATAACTTTAACATTTTTTAAATGTTGCGTGCTTTGCACCGCGCTATTGCAGGAAGATCCGCCTAAAGTATCAACTAAAATCAAGGTTCCGTTATCTCCTAAAGAATTAAGCAGTTTTGAAGGTAAATTTTCAATATCGCCTTTTCCGCTTACGCTAAAAGTATCAATTTCTTTAGTGTTAAAAGAGCCTATTTGGGCTGCTGTTTCAAGCAAAGCCTGGGCCATATTGCCGTGAGAAATTAAAATTATTTTTACCATACTTCCTTCTTTTCTATTTGTATATCTCGGTGAAATTCCGACACTTTAAATTTTTTTGCTGCAAGATATTGGGTAAGTTTATGGGCCATAAAAACACTGCGGTGTTTACCGCCGGTGCAACCAATAGCAATAGTTAAATAAGATTTACCTTCCTTTATATATTTAGGCACCATATAACTTATCATATCGGTCATTTTTTTTAAAAATTCCAAAGCCTCAGGTGATTTTTCTATATATTCCTGCACTTCTTTATCAAGACCGGTTTTTTTTCTTAAAGAAGGCTCATAATAAGGATTTATTAAAAAGCGGACATCTATTACTAAATCTGCTTCCAAAGGTATGCCGTTTTTAAAGCCGAAAGATACAACAGATATGCTCATTTCTTTTGAAGATTTTATTTCTAAAGATTGGGAAATTTTTTCTTTTAACTCGCCTAAAGTTAAGTTTGAAGTGTCAATATGAACATCGGCAATTTTTTGGACCGGTTTTAAAAAATCCCTTTCTTCTTCTATGGCATTTAAAAGTTGGTTTGGCAGAGGGTGGCGGTGTTTTGTTTCAGAAAATCTTCTAAGCAAAACTTGGTCGGAAGCATCTAAAAAAAGCAGTTTTGCTTTCATTTCTTTTAAATCTTCTTCTTGCAAAATTTTGGGTAAAAGTTTAATATTTTCGCCTTCTCTTATATCAACACCGATAGCGATATTTTTTATTTCCGGTTTAGTTTTTATATACTTAATAAATTCTCTAAATAAGGCCAAAGGCAAGTTATCAACGCAATAATAACCAAAATCGCCAAAGATTTTTAAGGCTTGCGTTTTACCTGCACCGGAAATACCGGTAATTATAAAAAATTTATTTTTCTTATTTTCTTCCATCGGGGTATCCTTTTGAAGTTTTCTTCATTTTAGAAAGAAGTTTTTTATTAAATTCTTTAGCCGAAATTATACCTTGGTTTTTTAATCTTTGGTTAAGGGCTGCCACCTCTATCAAAACAGCCAAGTTTCTACCAGGAGTAACGGGTATAGTTAAAGCATTTATTTGCGTGCCAAGCAAAGTTGTTTTTTGTTGTTCAATACCCAAGCGATCAATAGGTCCGCTAGGGGCAACAAGGTGTACTTCCATTTCAATTTCTGTGCTGTCGATGGAAGAACCTATGCCAAACAATAATTCAACATCAATAATACCCAGACCTCTAACTTCCATATAATGTTTAAGCATTGGCGGGCAAAAACCGAGTAAAACATTTCCTCTTCTTTTTTGCACTTCAACTACATCATCTGCTACTAAAATATGCCCGCGTTTAATAAGTTCCAAGGCGCACTCGCTTTTGCCTATACCGGCATCACCGGTAATTAAAACACCTAAACCGGAAACTTTAACTAAAACTCCGTGCACATGGGTTCTTGGAGAGGTGCAATTATCAAGATAAGCGATAAGCTCCGCCACAAAAGCAGCCGTATCCATACTGGTAGTAAGCAGGGGTACATTTTCTTCCTCACAAGCTTTTCTAATACCCGGTAAAACCCGCATCCCTGCGGTCACAATAACGCAAGGCACTTTGTCTGAACGGAGCATTTTTTTAAAGTTCGCTCTTAACCTTGCATAAGATTGTTTTTGGCAGAAAGCATATTCTCCGCGGCCGATAATTTGTATTAAATCGCCTCGGAAATTTTCCAAATGCCCGTCTAAAGCAAGGCCAGGGCGGTTAATACCCGGTTTTGAAATGGACCTTTTTGTATAACGCGCACCGCACATCAGCTTGAGACTAAGGTCCTGGCCTTTAGCCTCAAGCAAATTTGCAATGGTTGTTGTGCGGGCAAATTCTGGCATAGTTTACCTATTTGGTTTTTACGGGTTGAATTAAGCCGTAGGTTCCGTCAAGGCGTTTAAAAATTAAGTTAATTTGTTTAGAATCTTCATCCATAAACATCCAGAAGGTATATCCGAGTCTTTCCATTTCATAGGCGGCATCTTCTGGGTTCATGGGGTGCACTTCAACTTGTTTAATTACAGAAAATTTAACATCTGCTTGCGGGGCAAAAACATTGCCAAAATAAGCAGATAAATCTTCTTTAACAACATTCTTAGCGCCTTTTTTACCTTTTACATCTTTTGCTTTTTTCTTTTTAATTTGAGTTTCAATTTTTGCAACAGCTTCATCAATTGCTTTATAAAGATCTTGCTTTATTGCTTTAGAAGCAATTTTCTTTTTTGCGCCGTGGATAGTAATTTCTGCTTTTTGATTTATTTTTTTATCCACGCTTAAAACAAGTTGCGCCCAAGCATCTTCCGTGAAAAATTTATCAAGTCTGTTAACCCTTGATTCAGCATAATTTTTAATAGCTTCCGTCAGTTTTATATTTTTTGCTGTGATTTTAAGTTCCATAGTTCCTCCAAAAAGGGTTTCCCCTGTTTTTAAATTAAATCATTTGTGCGCCGTCCTGTCAACTGATAAGCAAATAAATTGCTTTTGGTAAAACTTCAATTTCCAATTTATCGGTAGCTTCCTTTGGTTCTCCGTCAAGGTGATAAACAAATTTGCCTTGACAAGTAACGGATACTTTTTTTATTTGTCTTGTTTTTGTCAATTTAAAAGAACTTATATTCGGTTTAAAAAAGCTAGGCAAACTAAGGGCAAGTTTCCACAGAGGGCTTTGTTTAACATAAACCATATCAAGTTTTCCGTCGGTTAAACTTGCTTTAGGGGCAATTTTAAAATTGCTGCCGTATTGTCTGCCGTTTGCAAAAACAAGAGTAATAGGATTTAAAAAAATTAAGTTTTTATCATCAGCCCAAACTTCTACCAAAGGGGCTTTAAATTTTAATATTTGCTCAAAACCTATTTTAAAATAAGGCCATATTCCTCTTGTTTTAACTCTGGCAAAAGCGTGGGCTATTGTTGCTTCTAGTCCGATACCAGCCACATTTAAAAAATATTCTCCGTTTGCTTTACCTATATCGCATAAAACCGGTTTTGCCATGTATATATTATTGCAGGCTTTTTGCAAATTATCAAGGGGGCAACCTATTTCGCGTGCAAGGCCGTTGCCACTGCCAAAAGCAATAACACCTAAAGCGGTTTTTGTTCCTACTAAAGCGGAAGCAGCTTCATTTATGGTGCCATCTCCGCCGGCAACAATAACCTGCTCGTAATTTTGTTTAACGGCCTCGGCAGCCAGTTTTTTTGCGTGGCCTGGGGCTTTTGTAAAAACAATATCTGCGCTATCAAATTGTGTTTTGATAGTTTGCTCCAGTTCGTCAGCTTTATTGTTTTTGCCGGACTTTGGGTTTATAATAAATAAACGCTTCATTACATATATGATATAATTTATATTATGAAAAGCCAAGATGTAAGACAAACTTTTTTAAATTATTTTAAAAAACGCGGACTGCCGATTTTACCCTCAAGCCCGCTTATTCCCCACGGGGATCCGACCTTGCTCTTTACCTCTGCGGGTATGGTGCAATTTAAGGCCAATTTTTTGGGTTTAAAGAAAAACTTAAAAAACGCTACTACTTGCCAAAAATGTGTTAGAACAACTGATATTGATAATGTCGGCTTTACCAAAAGGCATTTAACTTTTTTTGAGATGCTGGGTAATTTTTCCTTTGGCGATTATTTTAAAAAGGAAGCAATTGCTTGGGCTTGGGATTTTTTAACAAACGAACTTAAAATTGATAAAGACAGACTTTATGTAAGTATCTATAAAGGCGGCATTGCCCCGCGTGATGAGGAGGCCTACGAGGCTTGGTCTAAACTTGTGTCAAAGGATCGCATTTACGAATTTGGCGAAGAAGATAACTTTTGGACTATGGGGCCAACAGGTCCTTGTGGCCCGTGTTCTGAAATTTATTATGATTTCGGCGAAGAGAAAGGCTGCCCCAATTGTGCAAAAAACGGCATTGCTTGCGATTGTGGCAGGTTTGTTGAAATTTGGAATTTGGTTTTTACCCAATTTAACCGCTTAGAAGACGGCACTTTGGAAATGCTGCCCCAAAAAAATATTGATACGGGTATGGGGCTTGAGCGTCTTTGTATGGTTATGCAAGGGGTTGATAATCCCTTTGATACCGATTTGTTTACGCCTATTGCCGCTCACGCAAAAAAACTTTTGCATATTGAAGGCAAAACAAAAGAAGAACAAACAATTTTAAGAATTGTTTGCGATCATATCAGAAGTTCTTGCTTCTTAATTGCAGAAGGCGTTTTGCCTTCTAATGAAGGTCGTGGTTATATTTTAAGGCGTATTATAAGAAGGGCCGCGCGCTATGGGCGTCTTGCCGGCAGAACAAGCCCGTTTATGTGGGAACTTGTGCCAAGTGTAGTTGAAATGTATGGCAAACAATATCCTGATTTAATTTCTTCTGTCTTACATATTTCTAATACTTTAAAGGCTGAAGGCGCCGCTTTTTACCGCACTTTAAGCGAAGGAGAGGAACGCTTAGCCGAACTTCTAAAAAACAATCCAAAGGAAATTTCCGGCGAGGAAGCCTTTTATCTTTATGAAACTTACGGCTACCCTTTAGAATTAACTAAAGAAATCTTGGCTGAAAAAGGTATAAAAATTGATGAAAAAGCCTTTTACACCGCCCAAGAAAAAGCAAAAGAAAGTTCCAAAAAAATCGCAAGTGAGTTTGATAAAGAAAAAGTTATTACCATACAAAAACTTGAAGGTATGTTTGGTGCTACAAACTTTATCGGCTACACGGAACTTTCAACAAAAGCAAAAATAATTTCTTTGCTTAATAAAGATTTTAAGGAAGTTAACACCCTTGAAAAAGAAGGCTATGCTATTTTTGATACAACGCCTTTTTATGCCGAAAGTGGCGGTCAGGTTGGCGATATCGGCCTTATTTTTAAAGATAATGAAGCTGTTGCCAGAATTACCGATACCCAAAAACCGCTTGAAAGAATTTTCTTACACAAAGTGGCTCTTATTAAAGGTAAACTTGAAGTAGGCCAAAAAGTATTTTTGCAGGTTGATGAGTTAACAAGAACAAAAACCGCGGCAAACCATACTTCCGTTCACTTAATTAACGCCGCTTTAAAAAAGATTTTTGGCGAGCAAGTTAGACAAGCCGGTTCTTATGTGGATAGCGAACGCTTCCGCTTTGACTATACTTTGTCTTCTGCGCCAAGTCAGGCTAAACTTGTTGCGGCAATTTCAGAAGCAAATAATATGATTTTGCAGCGCTTGCCCGTTGAAACCGAAATTCGCCCTTTAAGTGATGCCAAGGAACTTGGCGCAACAACTTTACTTGGCGAAACTTACGCCGATCCTGCCCGCTTTGTTCTTATTGCAAAAGAAGGTTTTAAGAACCCGCAAGATAGGGCCTCTTTAGAACTTTGCGGCGGAACCCATGTTAAAAATACCGGCGATATTATGGTTATACGCGTATTAAAGGAAAGTGCCGTTTCTAACGGCATTCGCCGTATTGAAGGCGTGGGCGGTTTAAGTGCAATTGAAGTTTTAAAAAACATGGCAAATGTTGCTAAAATGGCTTCAATGATGTTAAACACTTCCGTTGAGGAAACAGGCGCAAGACTTGAAAGTTTAATTAAATCAGAAAAAGAACTTAGAAAAGAAGTTATGCTTCTTAGGCAAAAACTTGCCTCCAGCCAAGCGGCCGATAATCTTGAAAAGTTTACTTTAAAGGACGGCTCTTGTTTGGTTGTTTTAAATTCTAAAGATACGCCGATAAAAGAACTTAGAACCTTGGCCGATAATTTAGCAGATAAAAATAAAGGTTGCGCGGTTTTGGTTGCCAGCGGTGATGATACAAAACGCTCCTTTGTTGTTAAAAGTTTTGAAGGCGGCCTTGATGCTGGCCAAGCAGTTAAAAAAATTGCCTCTAGTTTAAATGGCCGTGGCGGTGGCAGAGCAGATTTTGCCCAAGGCGGCACGCAAGAAGCCACTTGGCAAGATTTAATAAAACTTGTTAAAAGTTTATAAAATTAAGTAAATAATAAAGGAATTAAAATGCCTAAAGAGTATTTAGAAACACTAGCAGATACTAAGGATTTTTTTGGTATATGTGATATAGATATGTCTAAGCCAAAAAAGTTTTTATGTAATTGTTCTTTAGATAAAAGAGAAATTTTTCTTAATAATCTATACTCTAAAGCTTCTAATAGATATAAAAGATATCTTGGTTCACCTTTAAGATATGCCGGAGGAAAATCTTTAGCAGTAGGTAAAATTATAGAGTTATTACCTAGCAATTTGCGTAGAGTTGTTAGTCCCTTTATAGGTGGCGGTTCTGTAGAAATTGCTATTTCCAAGGAATTAGATATACCTGTAGTAGCCTATGATATTTTTGATTTACTTGTTAATTATTGGCAACAACAAATAAGTGCTCCAGAAGATTTATACAAACTTTTATGTAATTTAAAGCCATCAAAAGAACAATATGAGGAAGTTAAAAATATTTTAAAAGATCATTGGAATAAGACAGATGGATATGATTACAAATTAGAACCATTACAAGCTGCAGCGTATTATTTTTTTAATCATAATTTATCTTATGGCCCTGGATTTTTGGGATGGATGTCTTCCATTTATCAAAATAAAAAGAAGTATATATCTGCTATAGAAAAAGTCCGAAATTTCAAAAATAATAATTTAGAAGTTTGTAAAGATACCTTTGAAAATTCTATAAAAAGGCATAAAAATGATTTCCTATACCTAGATCCACCTTATTATTTAGAAGGTGATAGTAAAATGTTCAGAGGTATTTATCCTATGAGAAATTTTCCTATACATCATAATGGTTTTAATCATGAACTTTTGGCGAAAATGCTAAAAAATCACAAAAACGGATGGATACTTTCATATAATGATTGCTCTTGGGTAAGGCAAACTTATAAAGATTTCAAAATAATAGAAATCTCTTGGCAGTATACCATGGGACAAGGCGAAACTAGGATAGGTAAAAATCGCTTACAAAGAAACTACGATAATGATAATGTTAAGCACTCTCATGAATTATTAATAGTTAAGGAGTAATGATATGAAAATTTCAGATGTAAAAACATGTTTTAAAATTGCAGATGTAAGTTGGGATGGAAAGGGAACAAAGCTTTCTTTTGACTATTTGGAAAATCTTAAAGATGAAAATGGTAATGATTTACCCTCTTCTATACTGAAAGAGAACATTTCTCGTGTTTACTTAATTGTTGTAGATGGTATTATAAAGAAAATAGGTTGCAGTGAAGATAAAGGCGGAATGAAAGGAACTCTATCTATTTATAAAGACGGGGGCGTAAAGGGAAGACCTTCTATTAGAAGTTTTGGCATTTGGTATTTTTTATTCCACGCGATAACTAAAGGGCATAAAATTGAGTTTTATATGATTTATCAAGAAAATTTTTCTGCAAAAGTTAAAGGACTATTTGGTTATCATAATGTAAAGAATGCAAGCATAAGTCCCAAATTACTTGAAGAATGTTGTACTATTGATTATAGAAGTGTAGAAAACAATAATTTTCCGGATTGGAATATCCAAGAACAGGCTTCTGATTGGCCAACAGAAATTAAACAACAACATGCCAAAATAATGGAAGAAAGTTCAAAAAAGAAAATAGCCAAAGGCCGTAAAGAAGCAAAACGCGCATAAATTAAGTAAATAATTCTTATTTAATTTGATAAAGTTTTATAATTTTGTTATAATATTTAAAAGCAATTGAAAACCGACGGCGCAAAAAAGTGCCGCAAGAGTTTTCTGTTCTTTTAAAATAAAAGATTTTGGAAAGGTTGGGTGGCTGAGCGGTCAAAAGCAACGGTCTGTAAAACCGTCGGGCGTGCCCTACATAGGTTCGAATCCTATCCCAACCATTCCTTAAATATAGCGCAGTGGTAGCGCAAATTATACTGAAATAGGACCCGAGTCAATCCTATAAAAGTAAGAGAAAAATTAATGACAAAAACATATTTACCTTCCGTAAAGGAAGTTGAAGCAACAAGAAAATGGCATCACATTGATGCCAATGGTAAAACCTTAGGCAGACTTGCAACCCAACTTGCAGTTTACTTAATGGGCAAACACAAACCCACCTTTACACCCAATATTGATTGTGGTGATTTTGTCGTGGTAACAAATGCCTCTAAAATCAAAGTTAGCGGCAATAAAGCAACGGAAAAGATTTATTTTTCTCACTCCGGTTATGCAAAAGGCGCAAAGGAAACTTCTTTTGAAATGATGATGGCTAAAGATCCGACAAAAGTCATTGAAAAAGCAGTTTACCGCATGCTTGATGATAATAAGCTCCGCGCTAGAAGAATGAAAAGACTTAGAGTTTTCGCTAACGAAGAACATTCTTTTAATGAAAGATTTACAAAATAAGGTGGATTTATGGCAGAAACTAAAATAACAACCGGTAGAAGAAAAACCTCTGTTGCACAAGCAGAAGTTATTAAAGGTGCCGGCAAAATTACAATTAACCAAAAACCGCTTAATGATTATTTCCGCGGTTGCCCCAGATACCAAGATACGGTTATGGAGCCCCTTACCGAACTTAAAGCCGAAAAGGCCTATGATGTTAAGGTAAAGGTTCAAGGCGGCGGTATTGCATCCCAAGCCGGTGCAGTGCGCCACGCAATTGCAAGATCTCTTGCTCTTATGGGCGAAGAAAATCATAAAATTATGAAGAAAGCCGGTTTCTTAACCCGCGATCCCAGAATGGTGGAAAGAAAGAAACCCGGTCAACCCAAAGCAAGAAGACGCTTCCAATTCTCCAAACGTTAATCTGTTGGTTAAGTTGGACGAATTTAAAAGCCCCCGCAAATTTGTGGGGGCTTTTTTATTTGATTTTATATTAATATGGTAAAATGAAGTGAGATATATAGTTGGAGGGTTTTTATGAGTAAAATTTTTTCTTTTGATTTAGGTAGTGGTAGTATAGGGGAATGTGTTAGACAAGATAATAATGTTTTACATTTAAATTCACTTATTATAGATAATGATTTCGCATCTTTAGCAGAGGTTAGACAATTAAGAAGATCTTTTAGAACTAGACAAGCCCATAAATTAAGAGAGAAGTGGTGGCAATATTGTGCGAAGAAAGGAAGTTTAGAAATCCTTTCTACAGAACAGCCTTCAATTAAAAATACTTCCGCGAAACCTGACGAGAGAATGCTTAGAGAGTTTTCTAAACAAGGGGATAATACTATTTACACTTCTTGTTTACTTAGAATAGCTCTTTTGCAAGGTCAAAAATTAGAAAGTTGGCAAGTGTATAAAGCGATTTGGTCCGCATTACAACACAGAGGTTATGACGCGGCTGTACCTTGGATAAGCGAACTAAGAAAAATAGATGAAAAAATAAAACAAAAAATAGAATTAACAGAAAAAGAAAAAGATTTGTGGAAGAAATTTGAAGAAGAAAATAAATCTGCTAAATTATATCAAGAAAAAATTTCTGTTTTACCTAAAGAATATCAGTTCCCTTGTTATTTTGAGGCGTATACTTTAGGCTTGTGGTCGTCTGCCAATCCTAATCAGTTTAAAAAACAAATAAATTATTACACAAAGAATATTCGTAATAAACAAAGTAAAGAACAAATAATCATACCAAGAAATTTTGTAGAAAAAGAACTCAGGCAAATGTTGGACAATGCAAGGAAACAATACCCAGCACTACCAGAAACTGATTTTATTTTATACGGCACGCCAAAAGCCAAGTATGCTTCTTATAATAAGCCTCAAAATAAAAAATACGAAGCAGAAGGCATCTTAGGCCAAAAAGTTCCAAGATTTGACAATAGAATTATTAGCAAATGTTGTTGTATTCCGCGATTAAATGTGTGTAATGCTAATGAAAAATTAAATGTAGAAGTTTGCTTTTTATTATCCCTTTTGAATATGCGTTTTAGTTATAAGGATACAACTAGCGCACAACTTTTGTCCGAGCAACTAAAACAAATTTTTGAAGATTATAAAAAGAATTTATCTACAGATAAAAATGATAACGCTTTAGCTTTAAAACAAGCAGAATGGAAAAAAGAAATTGAAAGTTATGGCGGAAAAGTCAATGAGAATCAAAAGTCTATTACTCATCCAAAAACTACAGGTAGAAGCAGTTTTAGCCGTCCTGCTCTTAAAATATTAAAGGATCTTATTTTATCTGGTAAAAATCCACACGATTTTTATGAAGAACAAATTGCAAAATTAAACAATACAGATCCAATGAAAGGCCTTATTAAAGAAGATTTTTCCTTCTTGAAACTAATGCCAAATGAGTGGAATAAAATTCATATTCCTGATAATCGTGAAGAAAATAAAAACCTTACTTCGGAGCAAGCAAAAAATAAAATTGAAGATATTTTAAATAATATTTCAAATGCCGTAGTTAAACACCGCCTCATAATGTTTTATAGACGGCTTGACTTGTTAAAACAAAAATATGGCACACCCGATAAAGTTATTTTAGAGCTTGCTAGAGAAGATTTTCTAGGTGAAGATAAAAAAGCAAAATATATAAAAGCACAAAATGATAATCGCAAAGAAAAAGATTTTGCTAAAGCAGATTTAAATAAATACTATTCCATTAAAAACTCTGATGAATATCAAAAACTTTTACTAAAAGCGCGCTTACTTCGCGAGCAAAATGGCCAAGATGTCTATGAACTCGGAGAAAATAATAAATTAGATATAAGAAATCTTGATGCTTATGATGTGGACCATATCGTTCCTGTTTCCCGTGGTGGTTCTGATGCTATGGTAAATAAAGTTCTTACCAAAAGGGAAATAAACCAAACCCAAAAGAGCAATAAAACACCTTATGAAATGTATTATAAAGAAGGTTCTAAAGAAACTTGGGCTAAATATTTAGAACATTTAAAAGATGTCTATGGAAAAAATATAAGCAATCATTTGGATAAAAAATATCTTTTACTAACCTCTGATAAAGCAATAGAAATAGAAAGTAAGAGAAACGATTTACAAGCAACAATGTATATTGAAAAATATGCCCAAAAAATTACTTCTTTATTTTTTGGCTGGGGAGAACAAACAAAAGGCGATTCTCGTAAAGTTTTTGTTTGTAATGGCGCCTTGACTGCAAAACTCAGAAAAGAAAACGGCCTAGATAGATTGCTATACCCACAAGAAGAATTTGAAGAATTAATGAAACAAGGCAAATTAGAAGAAAAAAATAGAGAAAATAAAAAACACCACGCTTTAGATGCCCTTGTGATTTCTTTTGCTACAGATTTAAGAACGGACTCTAAAACGGGCAGGAAATTATTTCCTGAATTTGCACAAAATAATCCAATTTTCTTTGATGAAGCATTAGGTAAAGTTTTTCCTAAACAATTACGCAAAAAAGAACCAGCTTTAAGAGAAACTATTTATGCCTTACGCTGTCGCAGAGAAAACGGAGAAGATAAATATTATATGGTATCGCGTTTTAATACGGAACTTAAACCAATTTTCGGTGATTTAAAAGATGCTGGTAAACAAATAGAAAAAATATTTGATTTACAAATACAGAAAGATTTACAAAATAAACTTGCAACAAAACCGACAAAAGAAGAATGGCTTACCTTTCTTGAAAATTATAAGCTTTTAGGCCAAACACCGGTTTATAAGGTTGCAATGATTGCTTCAAAAGCATTTTCTAAAAAAGATGTTTTTGATGAAAATGGCAATAAACGCCAAATTATCGGTGAATATAAAGAAATGGGTAAAATGAAAGGCCAATATTTAATGCCTAAAGAAAGCAACAAAGGGCAATTAATTTATAAGCAAGGCAATAAATGGAAAGTTATGGCAGTTTACCCATTTGATAGCGTAGTAGAAAAATTGAAAGAAGGTAAACAAAAATATGGCAAAGTCTTCTTTTGGTCCAGCGGAGATATTTTAATTTTACAAAATGATATTGAAGGCTCAGAAGTCTATAAAGAAGAAACAAAAGAATTAATAGAAACTAAAAATAGAAAAGGTGAAACTATAACAAGGGAAAAAATTACTAAAAAAGTAAAAACTAAACCAACAATTTTGTTAAAAAATAAATATAAATTGAATACTTTAAGAACAGATGGTATTATACAATTAACCAATCTTTCTTCAGGTAAAAAATATTCAACCAATTTAAATAAAATTATAGAAGAGGGGAAAGTTCGTAAAGAATAAATATGTCAACACATATTGTTCATATTTTACAACACGGCAGTATAATCGGGGTTGATAGAGGGTGTTTAACTTGCAAAACGCCAAATCAGGAAGAAAAGCGTTTACCTCTATCTGATATTTTGGCTGTTATTGTTGCTGCCCGCGGGGTATGTTTCAGCGGGGATAGTCTTGCCCGTCTTTTACAGCACGATGCCGTAATTTTGCATTGTAACGAAAAATATCAACCCATAGGCAAAACCATTGCTTTAAGTCATTTAGTTCATATCGGCACATTTGAATCTCAAATAAAATGCGATGATATTTTAAATGCTAAGTTATGGCATAAACTTTTGTTTGCTAAAATTCAAAATCAGTCTTTTGTTTTAGATTTGCTAGGTAAGCCACACAAAATTAAAGAGTATATTGCCACAAATTCTATTGACGAAGGCAATATAGCAAGGCACTATTGGAGTGTGTTTTTTAGCCAATTTGGGCGTAAGGCACCTAAAACAAGGGAACATCAAGGTGCTCAAAACCCTGTTAATGGTATGTTAAATTATGCTTATGCCGTTTTATCAAGTATTTTACATAGGAGTATTATTGCTCACGGCTTAAACCCTGTTTTAGGAATACATCATAAATATAGATTTAAAAGTAATCCCTTAGTGTATGACTTAATTGAACCCCTTAGGCCTTTAGCCGATTTAATTTTGCTTCATTATCACAAAGAATATCCCCGAAGAGAAATTGAAACTTTTGTTCGCTATGCAGCCAAAAATCTTTTAGGGGTAAGAATTTCTTTTGATGGCAAGAAAAAATTTAATTTAATATCTGCTATTGATGTATATATTTCTAGCATTGCTAATTTATATAGATTTGGGGATTTTAAAAATATAAAAATTCCAACTTTAACAGGGGTAAAATTTGAAGATTAAACAATCTTCTTTAAGTAAATATCGTATGGGGTGGGTTTTAGTTTTATTTGATTTGCCTACAGATACAAAAACAGAGCGAAAAGAGGCCTCAAGATTTCGCAATAATTTACTAGATATGGGCTTTTTAATGCTTCAATATTCTGTTTATGCCAAATGTGCAATAACTTTGGAAAAGAAGGCCGCTCTTATCAATAATCTCCGTATAATAGCACCAACTACAGGCAATGTTCAATGCCTTTTTATTACTGATGCCCAATGGGAAAAAAGTATAACTCTTAGTTGTGTGGAAGCGCAGTCTAAAAGACAAATCAAAAAAACTACCAAAATAGGAGAACAACTCCAATTCTGGTAGTTTTTAAATCTTAACTTTATAATTGATGGGACTAGTATCAATTTTGGTTAAAAGTCTCACCTTATGTATACCCTAATGGTATAGTGATATGGTTGACTTTTGTTAGTTAAGATGTGACTATAAATCTATACTATAAGTTTTTTAAAAAAATTGCAAGTCTTATCTATACAATCCTATTATAACAAATCTTAATTTATAGTCCCATCAAAACGACGCGTTTAATAAATATAGGGTCAAGTTCATTATAACAAATCTTAATTTATAGTCCCATCAAAACGCTGCGTTTGCGCTTACGAGTGAACCGGCTATTATAACAAATCTTAATTTATAGTCCCATCAAAACTTTGTTTTTGGACAAAGTTTCTATCCAAAGATTATAACAAATCTTAATTTATAGTCCCATCAAAACTTGTTATTACACCAAATACAAGGTTTTCTTATTATAACAAATCTTAATTTATAGTCCCATCAAAACCA
>JAFQAA010000071.1 GCA_017417005.1 Elusimicrobiaceae bacterium
GGTGCTGGTTTTAAAATAACTTGAAATTGGTGAAATTTGCCAAGGCGGTTTGGGTTATCGCCATATCTGCCGTCGGCCGGTCTTCTGCTGGGTTCAACATAGCAGCAGCTTGTTGGTTTTTCTGTAAGAGAACCAAAAAAAGTGGCCGGGTTAAAAGTACCTGCCCCTTTTTCTAAATCATAAGGTTGCACAATAAGACAACCTTGTTTTTTCCAATAAATTTCTAATGTATGGATAATGTCTTGAAAGTTCATATATCTATATTATATTAAATTAAAACTTAAGTAAAACAGCAGTTTACGCGCCAAAGCGTCTTTGTCTGGCGGAAAAATCTTTTATTGCATCTAAAAAGGCTTTTTCCCTAAAATCAGGCCAAAGGGTTTTGGTAAAATAAAATTCGCTATAAGCGGCCTGCCATAGAAGGAAATTTGACAGGCGTTGTTCGCCGGAAGTTCTTATAATTAAATCGGGATCGGGCAAATTATTATAAAGACATTTTTCAAAATTTGCCTTAGTTGGTTTTAAACCTTTTTCTTGTAATTTCAAAACAGCCTCTAAAATTTCCTGCCTTGAGCCGTAATTTATAGCCAGGTTTAAAATTAAGCCTTTATTTTTAGCAGATTCTTTTTCCACCTGTTCCATTTTTGTAAGAACTTTCTTAGGCAGTTTTTTACGGCTTGAGCTAAAAATAACCTTTATATCTTTATCCGGATTATTTAAAAATTTATCTAAAGTTTCTTCAAGTAAGGTCATTAAGGCTAAAATTTCTGTTTTTGGTCTTGCCCAATTTTCTGTTGAAAAAGCATAAAGGGTTAGATATTTAACGCCTAACTCATTTGCATATTTTGTAATAACTTCAACAGAGCGTGCGCCTTCTCTGTGGCCTTCGGTTCTTGCAAGGCCTTTTGCTTTGGCCCAACGGCCGTTGCCGTCCATAATAATTGCAATATGTTTTGGTATTTTCATAAATAAAAAGGGTTTAGTTTGTTTATTTTAAGACAAACTAAACCCTGTTAAATAAAGACTAAATTGTCATTATTTCTTTTTCTTTAGCGGCTACTATTTTTTCAATTTCTGTGATAGTTGTGTCCGTATCTTTTTGGATTTGAACTTCATATCTTTTTAAATCATCTTCGGTAATTTCGCCTGCTTTTTGGGCTTTTTTAAGTTTTTCCAAACTATCGCGCCTTTCATTGCGGACGGAAACTTTGTAATCTTCGCTCATTTTAGAAATAGTTTTTGTAAGCATTTTGCGTCTATCTTCTGTCATAGGGGGCAAAACAATTCTTATAATTTTGCCATCATTCATTGGGGTTACGCCCAAATCTGCTTGTTGCAAAGCCTTTTCCACTTCTTTAATTGCGCTTACATCATAAGGTTGAATTTCCAAAGTTTTTGCATCGGCAACATTTAAAAGGGCCATTTGCTTTAAGGGGGTGGGAACGCCGTAATATTCCACGCGGACATTTTCCACCATTTGCGGATTTGCCCGCCCTGTTCTTAAAGTGCCTAAATCTTTACTTAATTTTTGGGCTACTTGAGCCATATTTTGTTTTGTTTTATTTAAAAGTTCATTAATACTTTCCATTTTATTTTTTCCTCGTTTTATTTTAATAAATTATTGTGCCAATTTTTTTGCCTTGCGCGGCAAGTTTTATATTGCCTTTTTTATGCAAATTAAACACACAAAGTTTAAATTTATTTTCCAAACACAAAGCAAGTGCTGCCGTATCCATAAATTTAAGCCCTTTTTTAATTGCGTCTTCGTAAGTTATTTTAGCAATTAATTTTGCTTTAGGGTTAATTTTTGGGTCGCTGTCATAGACGCCGTCAACCTGGGTTGCTTTTAAAATTGTATCGGCCTTAATTTCGGCTGCTCTTAAAGCGGCTGCTGTATCGGTTGTAAAAAACGGGCTGCCTGTGCCACCGGCAAAAATTACAACTCTGCCTTTTTCCAGGTGGCGTATTGCGCGCCTTCTGATAAAAGGCTCGGCAAGTTTATCCATATTAATAGAGGTTAAAACCCTTGTCGGCACGCCGATATCTTCCAAGGCAGATTGCAGAGCAATAGCATTTATGACTGTTGCAAGCATACCCATATTATCGGAATTTACACGACTTATAATACCGCCGCCGTCTCTAACACCTCTCCAAATATTTCCGCCACCCATAACGATTGCAAGTTGACATTTTGTTTTAAGAGCTTCTTTAATTTCTTTGGAAATGGAGCGCATTTCTTTTGGGTCAAGGCCTCTTGCATTAGTGGAACAGAGGGCTTCCCCGGACAACTTTAAAAGTATTCTTTTTGGCATATTTAAAATTCTCCTAGTTTTCTTTATGATACAAAATATTGATATAATATGTATAGAGTAATTTTAAATTATTTGCATAATGTTTGCATAAATTTAACAAAAAAGATAAAATATATTAACACATTTATGAGGTATTAAAAATGGCAAAATTAAAAACAGGACGTCATACAAGTGCTTTAAAAGCACAACGCCAAGCAACAAAAAGAACTTCTGCAAATAAAGGTTTAAAGAAAACTATTCACCTTGCTGCAAAAGAAGTTGTTGCTACAAAATCTGCTAGTAGTGTAGCAAAAGCATCTTCTGCTTTAGATAAAGCTGCAAAAAAAGGTGTTATTCACTGGAAAGCAGCCGGCAGAAAGAAATCCCGCTTAGCTAAACTTGCAAATAAAACGGCAAAAGCAGCTAAATAAACTTTTGGTATAAAAAAACTCCGCCTTTTTTAACAAGGCGGAGTTTTTTTAGTTTACAAATCAGTCATCCCTGCTTAAAGGCGGGAAAAATTTAAGTTGTATTTTTACAAATTTAAAACCTGCAAGTTCAAGTTTATTTCTATCAATATCCCAGTAATGAACTTTTAAGATTTTTCCCAGTTCTTCTATACCTATTTTAAAAGATTGGCAGACAATTTGCGGTGTTACATCTTTAGTTTTAAAAGTTTGGGGCAGGGTAGTATCACCCAAATAAAAACCAAAGGCTTTATAAATTCTACCTCTGTAAATAAATTCAAAATCGCATAATATCTTTCTTAACATATAAAAAAGTATAGCAAATAAATAGGCCTAAGGCTATAAAGAATAATAGTCGTAAATTTTGTATTAAAATATAAACAAATATTTGTGAAAATTTTATCTAATCACCTTTACTTAGGGGCGGATAGAAACTCATTTCTATCCTAATAAAAGCAAATCCTGAAAGTTCAAGTTTATTTTTGTTAATATCCCAGTAGGGTGTTTTTATCATTTTTCCCAGCTCTTCGCCTGTCATTTTAAGAGCGTAGCAAACAATCTGTGGTGTAAAATCTTTTGTTTTTGCGGCTTTAGGGATAGTGGTATCTCCTAGATAAACGCCATATTCCTTATAAACTTTGCCCTGAAAGACAAACTCAAAATCAATTAATATTTTTCTAAGCATAAATAGATTTAAAATAGTTTAATTAAAAATTGCTATATATCAGTATATGTATTAATATATAATAAGTATAGCAAAATTAACTATCCTAAATCTATAATAGCCCAATATTTTTGATAGAGTTCTTGTAATCTTTTTTTGAAAGATTGGTGTTCAGGGAGCATTAATAGCGGGTCTTGTTTAAAGAGTTCTTCTTTATCTTGCACAACTTCTTCAAGCACCTCTTTATCTTTAATTAAGTCGGCATTTTTAAGTTCTATTTCGCCGCTTTGGCGCGTACCTAGTATTTCGCCGGGGCCCCTTAAAGCAAGGTCTTTTTGACCGATTTTAAAGCCGTCTGTTGTCTGGCACAAAATATCTAGGCGTTCTTTTGCAAGCGTGCTTATATGTTGGGCTACTAACACGCAAATTGATTTTGCCTCTCCCCGACCAACGCGTCCGCGCAACTGGTGTAAGCTTGCAAGCCCAAAACGCTCTGCGTTTTGAATAATCATAATGCTTGCATTTTTTACATCAATGCCTACTTCTATAACAGGGGTGGCAACTAAAACCTGGCTTTTTTTATTTAAAAAATCTTCCATTATTTTTTGTTTTTCCGTGCCGTTCATTTGCCCGTGTATCATAGCAAATTTAATTTCAGGAATAGCAATTTTTAGCTTTTCAAATTCTTCTTTAGCGGCTTTAAGTTCAAGTTTATCGCTTTCATCAATTAGAGGGAAAACGATATAACCCTGCCGGCCTTTTTTAACTTCTTCTTTTAAAAGTTCCAAGGCGCCGTTTTGATTTAATTGCAAAGTTTCAATAGGTTGTCTGTTGGGCGGTAGTTCATCAAGGGTGGAAACAGCTAAATCGCCGTATAAAGCAAGGGCAAAAGTTCTTGGTATAGGGGTTGCTGTCATAGAAAGCATATCAATATGGCGTGCTTTGGCGCGCAGTTTTGCCCTTTGTTTAACGCCAAAGCGGTGTTGCTCATCAATAACAATAAAGCGTAAGTTTTTAAATTTAACTTTATCTTCAATTAAGGCGTGCGTACCAACTAAAATATCAATTTTACCTTCGCTTAAATCTTTTAAAATTTTTTCTTTATTTTTCTTTGTTGTTTTTGAAGTTAAAATTTCTACTTTAACTTTTAAATTTTTTAATTGGTTTTTTAAAGTTATAAAATGCTGGGTTGCCAAAATTTCAGTTGGCGCCATAAAAGCAGCTTGAAAGTTATTTTCTGCTGCCAAAAGTAGAGCACTTAAAGCAACAATCGTCTTGCCCGAGCCAACATCGCCTTGCAAAAGGCGTGTCATAGGTTTGGGACTAAGCATATCTTTAAAAATTTCATTTATAACGCGCGTTTGCGCTTTGGTAAAAGTGAAAGGTAAACTTTCTTTAAAAGGAGTTAAAAGGTGTTTTTTTAATTGATAGCGGTGTTCTTTTTCGTCAATTTTTTCTTGTTTTTGTTTTATAGCCCAGGCCATACTCATAAGTAAAAATTCTTCATAAACCATACGCCTTCTTGCATTTTCAAGTTCGGCCAAACTAGCGGGAAAGTGTATTGCTTTTAAAGCCTGTTTAATTGTTAAAAGCTGGCGTTTTTTTATTAAATCAGGGGGCAAAACTTCTTTTTCTTCTTCAAGATAAGTGCCAAGGGCTTTTGCCATTGTTTGACGGAAAAATTTATTTGTAAGGCCTTGTGTTAAAGCATATATAGGCACAATACTATCAGCGTGCAAATGTAAATCGGGATCAGTGGGTTTATAATATTCTTCCACAATAATTTTATTTGAAATAAAGGAGTTTTTATCTTCCCTTTTAGCAACAAGCCACAGATAAGAACCGGCAGAAAAATCTTTTTTTATTTGGGCAAAAACATCATAACCGCGGGTTCTGCGTTTAAACCAAGTAGCTTCAAAAATATTATTTTTATCGTCTTGAACAAAGGCTTTAAAAATGCCGATACTTTTAGCCGGTATAACTTGCGTTCTTAAAACTTGTGCTTTAAAACAGAGGCTTTGGGTATTTTTAAATTCGTTTAAATTTTTATTTGGCCTTCTATCTTGATAAGTGCGCGCGTAGTAGTGTAACAAATCACTTGTGGTAAAAATATCCAAGCGGTTAAACATTGCGCTTTTTGCCGGGCCCACGCCTTTAATATATTTGATATCAGCCATAAAAATATTCTACAAATTGTAGCAGGGGGCTTGCAAAAAAACTCCGCTAATGCTTTAATAAAATTATTAACACCTTGGAGGGTTCTATGAAAAAGATATACATTTTAGATACCAATGTTTTACTTCACGATCCGGCTGCAATGACACGCTTTGGCGATAATGAAGTTGTTATTCCTATGATAGTTATTGAAGAGCTTGATAATTTTAAAACGGCTGCCGATGAACGCGGCAAAAATGCAAGGCTTGTATCGCGCTTTATTGATGCTTTAAGAGCAAAAGGCAAACTTGCCCAGGGTGTTAAAACAGAAAACGGCGGAATAATAAAAGTGGAGTTCCCGCGCGAACATATTTTGCCTGGCGTTTTAACTTTTAATAAATCTGATAACGATATTTTAAATACTGCTTATCATTTCCATAAAGAACAGGCAAACAAATCTAATAAAAAGCCTGTTATAATTGTTACCAAAGATACAAACTTGCGTATTAAAGCTGAAGCCCTTGGCGTTGAAGCGCAAGATTATACAAGCGATAAAATTAAATATGACGAACTTTACCTTGGCAGCGCCGAAGTGGAAGTTGAGGCTTCTAAAATTGACGAGTTTTACCAAAATAAACAAATCTCTTTAGAAAAAGGGCAATATTATCCAAACCAGTTCTTAATTTTAAAGGCTTCTGACGGCAGCAAAAAATCTGCCGTTGGTAGAGTTGACGGAACGGGCGAAATTTTAAAAGCCTTATCAGCCCAAGAACCGACTGCCTGGGGCATTAAACCTTTAAATAAAGAACAGCGTTTTGCAATGGAACTTTTGCTTGATGATAATATTGATTTAGTAACCCTTGTCGGAACTGCCGGCACAGGCAAAACTTTAATTACTTTAGCAACCGGACTTAGAAGAACTTTTGATGATGAAACTTTTAGAAGACTTCTTGTTTGCCGCCCTATTGTGCCTGTTGGGCGCGACCTTGGCTTTTTGCCCGGCACTATGGAAGAAAAACTTGATGCCTGGATGGGCGCAATTTATGATAATTTAAGTTTCCTTGCCAATAAGAAAAATCCCGAAGACGGCGAAGAAGAAGTGCGTTATCTAACCACCAGCGGTAAACTTGAAATTGCATCGGTTACTCATATCCGCGGAAGAACACTACCTAAACAATATATGATTGTTGATGACGCACAAAACTTAAGCCCGCACGAAATTAAAACAATTTTATCGCGCGCTGGCCAAGGCACCAAGGTTGTTGTAACCGGCGACCCTTACCAAATTGATACGCCTTATTTGGATACGGAGTCAAACGGACTAACCTATCTTGTGGAAAGGTTTAAAGGGCAGAAAACTTACGGCCATATAACATTTACTAAGACTGAACGCAGCAGCTTGGCCGACTTAGCAGGCAAACTGCTTTAGGTTGTGTGATTTAGACTATAAAAATCCTCTGGGTTTTATACCCGGGGGATTTTTAGTTTAAATTAACAGGGCTTTTACCTTTTGCTTCAATATTGCCAAGGATAATATTTGCAGCTGCTTTAGAAGAGAATTTGCTGATACCAAACATGGCAATTACATTTTTAATTTGAGGATAATTTTTTATATCATAAGGGCTCATTAAAGAAAGTAAGACTATATCCGGGTTAATTTTTGCTAATTGCTTAATGGCAATTTTTTGGCTTAGCAAAGGTCTATCTGCCCATTGAAGCGAACCTACCACAACTAAATCTGCCTCTTTCATACAATCTTTTGCGCGGGCAATATCTTTTGCTTGCGGATTCATAGAGGCATTATAATATTTTACTTTCCAACCTTTTTGGGTAAACGGGGCGGAAAAATCTGTTAGCTGGTCGGCAAAGCGGGAAGGGGAAAATAAAATAGTGCATAATTGTGGTTTTTCCGTATTGGGTTTAAAAGGAATAAAATTGTTATCCGTTCTGATTAAAGAAACCCCCTGATTTGATAATTTTTGTGCAAAATAATTATAGGCTTCAAGAGAGGATTTTATCGGCATAGTGGGTTTATTTTCTTCAAATAGGCCTAGATTCTTTTTAAGTTCAAAAACTTTTTGTGCGGCTTGGCTTACTCTAGTTTTTGGCAAAGTTTTATTTATTTGTTTTAGAAGTTCGCTGTTTGTTATGGCAGGGTTTTGCCTGCTTGTTAAAACAATATCAACGCCGCTGGCTAAAGATTTTATGGCGGCATTTGTAATATCGCCCGTTTTGCTTGCCCCTTGCATATCAAGGCTGTCGGAAATTATTATACCTTTAAAGCCAAGTTCTTCTTTAAGTAGTTTGTTTATAATTGTAGGACTAAAAGTGGCAGGGTTTTTGTTATCTAAAAAATCATAAATTATATGCGCACTCATAATACCCATAACCCCACCTTTTATTGCTTCTTGAAAGGGGGGCAGATGAATTGTGCGGAAGGTTTTTTCGTTTTGGTTAAAGTGCGGTGTTGCATAATGGCTATCAAGGGCGGTTTCGCCGTGGCCGGGAAAATGTTTTGCAACAGCCATAACCCCGGCTTTTTGCATACCAGTTATTAAGGCTAGCCCCATATCTGAAACGATTTTAGTATCGGAGCCAAAACTTCTAACCCCGATAATCGGGTTAGAAGGATTTATATTAACATCAATTACGGGGGAAAAGTTTATATTTACGCCGGCATTTTTAAGCTCGGTTGCAACGATATAAAATAAGGTCGTTGTATCCATAGGATTATTTGCCGCCGCAAGAAGCATATTTGTAGGTAGATAAGGGAAACCCAAAGTAACAGGTGTGTAAACCGTGCCACCTTCATAGTCAATAGCAATAAGTAAAGGCAAACCAAGTGGGCTTTTTTTAGCCCAACTTTGCATTTTATCAATTAAAGTTTTTGTTTCCTCAAGAGAATAGTTGCCCCATTGTATCAGAACGCCGCCGACAAGCCCTTTTTCTATGGCATTTTTATATTTGTAGGCGGTATCAATATCCGTTGCAATAAAAATAGTTTGGGCAATTTGGTCTTGCAAAGATAAATCTTCAAAAGTAATTTGATTTAAAGGTTTTTTTGCGCTGTTTGTTTGTGCAAAAAGCGGGGTTAATAATATTAAAAAAAGAAAAAACGAAATTAATTTATTTCTCATTTAATTTAATTAAAGTAATTTCATTATGGGTAAAAAGGCGCATTGAAGGCCCCCAGTAAAAAGTGCCCGGGTTTACATATAAATTACTTTCTCCGTGTTTATAAAGTCCGCTTAAATATTTATACCTTAAAGCAACTAAATAGTTAAAGGGCCATATTTGCCCTGCATGCGTGTGTCCGCTTAACATCAAATCAATATTGGGCGAAAGTTCTTTAAAGAAATTCGGCTGATGTTGCAAAAGTATATTGAATTCTTTCTGAGGTTTAAGGTTATTTAGAAAGTTCATATCCGGCATATCGCTTACGCCGTTTATTATTAGACCGCAGGTTTCTGTTGTTTTGTTATCTAGGTCAATTAGGCCTGCTTGTTTAAAAAGTTCTCTGTTTTGGGCTAGCCCTCCGTAATATTCGTGATTGCCGCTGATAACATATTTGCCACACGGGGCTTTTAGGTTTTTGATTAAATCTATATAAGGCTGCATATTTTCTTGTTCTTCAAAAATATCACCGGTAAAAACAATTAAGTCAGGTTTATAGGCACTCATTTCTTTCAAGGCTTTTTCAAGGCGTTTTGGGGTGATGTTTTTACCTAAATGGGTATCGGAAATTTGCGCAAGCAAAAGGGGGCGTTTTATTTTTGGGCTGGCGATTTCAATTTGTTTTATTAAAGGCTCTTTAAAAGCTGTCCAGGTTGCCAGTAAAGTTAAAACTACGGCAATAATCAAAGGTAAAAAAACAGGCAAGTTTAAACGGCATATTTTAAGCAAAATATATAACATACTAAAGCAGAACCAAAGAAAAATAAAACCAAGCCAGTTGTGCGCCAGTATATGCAAATAGGTTGCGCCAAAGCCATTATATTGGCGTGTAAAGGAAAGTAAAAACATTAGCAAGCTTGAAAGCAGCAAAGGCAGAAGTTTTAAGAATAAATTTGATAAAGTAAAACTCTGCAAAAAACAAATATAATGCATTAAGGTGATTATTAAGGTGAAAATTATAAAAAAGCCAATCATTTTTTATTTTCAAAAACTCCAAGTTTTCTATTTTTTGTTACATTATCAAAAGGAAAGAGCTTGCCGTTCATCGCAACAAAAGTGCCGTAAGGCAAAGCCTGCGCAAAAGATAAAGCACTTGATAAATTAAAAATTCCATCTGAAGAACCAAATTTGTAAGGTATCATTGCCCCTGTTAAAACAACGGTTTTATTTTTTATTTTACCGCCAAGAAACATTGCTGTTTTTTCCATAGTATCGGTGCCGTGGGTAATAACGATTTCCGTTTCTTTGCAGTTTTGCACGGCTTTCAAGATTATTTTTCTATCGGCTTCGGTCATAAAAAGGCTATCTTTTAACATTAAAGTTGTTATCTTAACAGGCAAACGGCAACGGCCTTGTTTTAAAATTTCTTGCAAGTGTGTTTTTTTAAAAAATAATTCGCCGGTAAGTTCATTGTATTCTTTATCAAAAGTTCCGCCGGTAACAAAGATTCTAAGGGCCATAGCTTAATCTCCTTAAAAAATGCTTATAATTTAAGTATAATATATTTATATAAAATATTGAGAGGAAAATAAAATGAGTATCAGAGTTCGTTTCGCCCCCTCGCCGACAGGGCACTTACATATTGGCGGCCTTAGAACAGCACTTTTTAATTATCTTTTTGCCAAAAGGGAGGGCGGCACTTTTATTTTAAGAATAGAAGATACCGACGAAGAAAGATCCACTCAAGAATCAGTAAAGGCAATTTATGATGGGCTTATGTGGGCCGGTTTAACTTGGGATGAAGGCCCTATGCCAGACGGCACAATTAAAGGCCCGCATTCTCCTTATTATCAAGCTCAAAGGGCAGACCAAGGCCTTTATAAAAAATATATTGATGATTTGCTTGCCCGCGGGCTTGCCTATAAATGTTATTGCACGGAAGAAGAACTTGAAGCCATGCGTAAAGAGGCGCTTGCAAATCACCGCCCGCCAAGATATGACGGCCGTTGCCGCAATTTAACAAAAGAAGAACAGGCCAAACTTGAAGCCAGCGGTCGCAAATATGTTATCCGCTTTAAAATGCCAAAAGAAGGCACAACCGCTTTTGATGATTTAATCAGAGGTCATGTTTCCTTTGAAAATAAAGATTTATATGACCTTGTTATCCAAAAAACAAGCGGATATCCAACCTATAATTTTGCTTGTGTAATTGATGATCACTTAATGGGTATGACCCATGTAATTAGAGGCGATGACCATATTTCAAATACGCCTGCTCAAATACAAATTTATAAAGCCTTCGGTTGGCAACATCCGATAATGGCGCACCTTTCAATGATACACGGGCCGGATGGCACAAAACTTTCCAAAAGGCACGGAGATACAAGTGTTATTGAATATAAAAAGCAAGGCTTTTTGCCTGCAGCTTTAATTAACTATCTTGCTTTGCTCGGTTGGAGCACAAGCGATTCCCAACAGCTTTTTGCCCCGGGTGAACTTGAAAAGAAATTTGATATCAAAGGTTGTCAAAAAAGTCCGGCTGTTTTTGATAATTTAAAATTAACTTGGATGAACGGCGAATATATCCGCCAAATGAGTATTGATGCTTTGTATGAGGCGGCAAAACCTTTCTTAAAGGAAGCAGCCATCGCCCAAGGGGTAAACGAAGAAAAACTTAAAAATATTATCGCCCTTGAACAAGAAAAATATAAAACTCTAAAGGAAATTCCCGGTTTAATAAGTTTTTTCTTTACAGATAAAGTAGAATATGAAGAGGATGTTATTGAAAAAGTTTTAAAATCTAATGATGCAAAAGCAGCTTTGAAATTAATTGAAACTGCTTATAGCGCCTTAGATAATTGGACGGAAACTGCCCTTGAGGAAATTGCCCGCAAAACCGCTAAAGAAAACGGCTTAAAGGCGGGGCAGGTTTTCCACCCGCTTAGAGCGGCTGTTTCCGGCAGAAGCCATGGCCCAACTTTATTTAAAATGCTTGAATTTATGGGCAAAGATATGGTATTAAAAAGAGTAGGGGACGCAATTAATTATAGCGTAAGTTAAATGAACTATTGGTATCTTAAAGAAGGCGATGTTCTTGGTCCTATGACCGCAGAAGAAATAGCAAAAGATGCTTCCTTTACGGAAGACTCTTTGGTGTGTCCGCAAGATAAGGCCGAACAGGCTGAATTTTGGAAACCGGCACAAACTTATGCTCAAGATTTTGCGGCTCTTTTATCCGGCGATATGGAAATGGAAATTCCGCCGGAAGTTGCTTTAGATGATATTGAGATTGATTATTCCTCCCAGGAAAATTCAAAGGAAGGAATAAAAGAACCGAATACTCTAGAGCAAGATAAGGAGGCACCCTCCTCTATCTTTGAACCAAGACAGGAAGAGCCTGTAAAGATTGAAGATAAAAATCCTTTTGAAAGCGATAGGCCGCAAATTGCCCCGAATATTGAAGATACTATTTCAAGCCACGGGGTAGCCCCGCGTCTTGATGCTGATGGCGATACTTTGCTTGAAGATATTCCTGCTAAAGCAATTTTAGGGGAAGAGGAAAAAGACTCTTCCGATATATCTTTTGATAAAGATTTTGTGGAATCTTCTTCTTTAACTTCGGAAGATACTTTGGAAGATACCCCAATTCTTAATATCTTTGAAAGATCCCCTGAAAGACATAAAACTAAAGAATTAAAGGATATATCCGAAAATATTTATGATACTTACGGCGCAGATAATAACACCGGTGAAGGAATAAAAATACGAGCTACTGACCAGGAAGATAAAAGAGAAAAACAGGAAAAAAATAATAAAATATATCTGTTGCTTATTGTAATGTTTGTACTGGTTGTAATTGCGCTGGTGCTGGCTTTACTTGGTGGCGGGGAAGAATCAAAACCTGCTAGCAGGCAAACCTCACCACAAAATTCTTTATCGGCGGAAGACAAATCTTTACTTTCTGAAAAAGAAGTTTTAGCTATGCCTACAACCGATACCGCCGTTTTTGCAAATACCACGCAGGCAAACTTGGCAGATAAACAAGCAGCTTTATTAAAAGTGAAAGGCTTTGTTTTACCAAGTTCTATAACTTTGGAAGAATACTTAAACCGAAAATATGGGGCTTATCAAACAAGTTGGGTTGCGGATGTTTTAAGTGGAAGAAATTATTATGTTCACTTTAATGCAAATAAAGTCCGCCAGGAACCCATAGTCTATTCTTTTAGTATAGATTTGGATAAAAATGAAATTAACGGCTTAAATAATTTAGGCATAGATTTATTAATGAAAGGAGAATAAAAAATGTTGATTGACGAGTTGTTTAATTTGATGAAATCTAAAGGTGCTTCTGACTTACATTTAACGGTGGGAGTGCCACCCATCTTGCGTATTAATGGGGAACTTTTTGCCACCCCTTTTGAGCCTTTAACCCCGGAACAAACGCAAGCCTTAATTTACTCTATTATGTCTGACGAACAAAAAAGTAGATTTGAAACCCATAACGAACTTGACTTTGCTTTTTCTATTAAAGATGTGGGGCGTATAAGGGTTAATGTTTTTAGACAAAGGGGTAATGTGGGCGTTGCAATAAGGGCTATTCCCGTTGGTTTTAAAACTTTTAGGGAACTCGGTTTGCCGGCAGCGGTTGATAGAATTGTAAATTTAAACAAAGGCTTAATTTTGGTGACTGGTCCCACAGGTTCTGGTAAATCAACTTCACTAGCCAGTATGATTAACTATATTAATGAAAACTACGGCTATCATATTATGACCGTTGAAGATCCTGTTGAATTTGTGCATAAACATAAAAGAAGCATCGTCAATCAAAGAGAAGTTGGCCACGATACCGAAAGTTTTGCCACCGCTTTAAAATATGTTTTAAGGCAAGACCCGGATGTTATCTTGGTAGGTGAATTAAGAGACCTTGAAACAACCCAACAAGCCTTAAACGCTGCTGAAACAGGCCACTTGGTATTTGCCACTTTGCATACAAACGATGCTATGCAAACAATTAACCGCATTATTGATATGTATCCTCCAAATCAACAGACCCAGGCTAGAACACAATTATCCTTTGTGCTTGAGGCGGTTTTCTCCCAACAATTAATGCTTACCGCTGATGGCAAAAGCCGCGTTTTAGCAACTGAAGTTTTACTTGCAACTTCCGCAGCCAGAGCCATTATCCGCGATGAAAAAACCGAACAGCTTATCCATGTTATGCAAACAGGAACGCAGTTTGGTATGTCCACCATGAATCATAGTTTAGCCGAACTTTATTTGAGCGGCAAAATTACCTATGAAGATGCCTTAACCCATTCTACCGATGTTAATGACTTTAAGGCGTATATGGTCCAAATCAGCGGCAAAGAGAAGTAATTGGCTTTGTCTTTTGGTAAAATTTTAACTTTTTTTAAACTTCGGATACGCGGGACTGCCGTCCGCTCTGGGTATACCTCGTTTAAAAAAAGTTAAAATTTTTCTCAAAATACTTTGCCAATGAATGTGCTGTGCTTAACAAATCTACACCTAAAAATCTTTGCAAAACTTATATGCTCTGTTTTTATTTTTTAAAAAACTTCAGATACTTGGGGTTACCACCCCGCGTGGTATATCTCGTTTGAAAGAAACGCTTTTTCTTATAGAAAAAGCTAATTAAAATTTCCCTCAAAATCATTGTAAAACTCTTATGTTCTATTTAGTATTTTTATCACACCTAAAAATCTTTGCAAAACTAGTTCACTCTATTTAATTTACTATAAACGCAAAACCCTAGCGGTTTATTTTTTGATCGTAAACTATATTTGTGATTAGTATTAAGACTATCAGCCGATTTTAATATGCCACAGATATTCTTGGTTGCCGTGAACGCCGGTAATGGGGGAGGGACAAAGCCCGGCTTCTTTTGCGGAAAACTTTTCTTTAATATTTTGATTAAAAAATTCTTTTAAAGAAGATATTGCTTTTTGGCGGTTTTCTTCGGTCTTAACAATGCCGTGGGGCACTTCTTTTGGGGTTAACTCAAATTGCGGTTTAATTAAAAAAACAATTTCTGCTTTTTTTGCCATACAACTAAACAAGGCAGGCATAATCATTTTAAGGGAAATAAAAGAAACATCAACGGCTGCAAACTCAAATCTATCTTCAAACATATTTGGCGTAATATAGCGCGCATTTGTGTTGGGGCGGAAAATAAAATTTGGGTATTTTAAAATTTCGCTTGCAATTTGCCCTTTACCCACATCAACGCCGTAAACTTTTTTTGCCCCTTCAAGTATCATACAATGCGAAAAGCCACCTGTGGCTACACCAATATCAACGCAAATTTTACCTGTTAAAGATATATTAAAATTATCTAAGGCGCCTTTTAATTTTAAACCTCCGCGCGAAACATAAGGGCAAGATTTTTCTTTTAGGGTAATTGTGTCTTCTTCTTTTATATTTCTATCGGCTCTCGTTTCCACTTGGTTATTTACCAAAACTTCGCCCGCCATAATTAGGGCTTGGGCTTTATTGCGGCTTGGCGCAAGTCCCTTTTCTACGAGTGCATTATCAAGGCGGAGTTTTGGCATTTTTTTATTCTTCCTCAAAACTTTCAAGTTTAAGTTCAGAACCTTGTTTTTTTAAGATTTCAACTTTATTTTTTACTTCGCCAAGTTGCGCGCTTAATTCTTTAGATAAAGTTAGGCCTTCTTCAAAAATTTTTGCACTTTTTTCAAGGTCAAGGGAAGGGTCTTCAAGTTGGGAAATAATTTCTTCAAGTTTTTCTAGTTTTTTTTCAAAAGTTAATTTCATATAGTTTCTACCTCGTAAATATCTTGTGCGCTTTGCACTTTTAGGCGTTCGCCTTTTAAGGAAGATTTAACAACCTTATTATCACTTTTACGCCGGACAATAGAATAACCGCGCTTTAAAACATTAAACGGGCTTAAATCTTTTAAGCGGTTTTGCGCCATATCAAGCCTTTGTTCTTTTTGATTAAAAATAAGAGCAGGATTTTTGAAAATTTTATTTTCCACCGCCATTTTTAGACGGCCAAAAAGTCTTTCGTATTTAATGGTTATAGTTTGAAGAAGCATTTTGTTTAATTGGTTTATTTTCTCTAAAATGTTGGAAGAAGTTTCAACCACAACTTCAGCCGCAGCAGACGGCGTTGGTGCACGAAGGGAAGCGGCAAAATCGGTTAAAGTAAAATCTACCTCATGGCCGACACAGGAAATTATGGGTATTTTGCTTGCGGCTACCGCGCGCACGACAATTTCCTCATTAAAAGCCCA
>JAFQAA010000072.1 GCA_017417005.1 Elusimicrobiaceae bacterium
AAAAACACGACTGGATATACGGAAAAAGGGGCCTGGGTTTTTAGCAATGAAAAGGCCCAAGAAATCAGTGAAAAAGACAAAATACATTCAATAAATCTTATTGAAAAGATAGTAAATTTACATGGCTATTATCCCGATGATGAAGGCGCGATATGGGCTATGGCCTATGAAGTGGTGTTAAACGGGAAGAAATATTTTGATAATGATACCTATAAAGCAGATGTTATTCCGGGACTATCAAATGCCAGCGACAGACAAAAAAGGGATCAAGGCAAGCAAGAAAGGCAAAAAGAAGCCAATATGGTAGCCAGTGCAATATCCTTATTGCCGGCATTAAGCACGAATAGTGAGAGAAAGGCAAAAAGTGCGCAAGCGGTATATAATTTAGCCAAGAGCGTAATGAGGGAAGACTATGGGGCAATAGGAATAACAAGCGGAGCGGAAGCCTTAATAGCCTTAGGAACAGAAGATAGTATAAATAAAGTATATACCTTATTAACGGAAGATTTATATAGGGGATTAGGGACAAGAGTAGCTTTATATGCCTTAGATAGTTTAAGTTTGGAAGAATGGTCCAAAAGATTTAGTGGTTTATCAAATAGGATAAAGAACGGGTTAGGTCAATATCATAATGCAATAGCAAGAAGATATATCTATATAGACCCTAAGAAGAATAGTGCAGATATGAAGCTTTTGGCACAAGACAATGTGCTAGAGGGTTATTATAATGTAGTATATACAGATATCTTTGAAGAAATCGGGAAAGCGTTAGGTTCTAATAGCCAAAACGGAAGAGTAAAAGGGTTAATAAACAAATTAGTAAACAAATATCTTGAAGATACGGCAAAGAAGATAAGGGGCGGAGAAAAGAAACTGCATACCTCGTTAATAGTGGGCATCTTGGCTACAAATAAAATAAAGAGTGAAAATTTAAGTAAAGCGGCCAAAATAATCTATAACGGGTATTGGTGGGATATAAACGAAGCAACGCAAAGAGATAAAAACAATATAGCGGCAAGCTACTTAAAAATAGAAAAGAAGAAATATAACGAACAAAAGAAGAAAGATTTTAAGAACATAGTAGCAGGTAAGACAATAGGCCGCTTTAGCGATATAGCGGTAAGTGCGATATTTATGGGAAGTTTGATGTTAAGTTTGCCAAGAATAGCAAGCAAGGTAAGCCACTTAGTAGGCAGAGGAGCAAAATGGATAAAAATAAAACCAGCGGAAGTAAAACCCATAAATAAACCGGCAGAAGTGAAAGCAACCCCCAGAGTAAGTGAAGTAAAAGCACCCAAAACAGAACAAGTAGAAATAAGGGTAGAAGAAGCAAAAGGGAAACAAACGGAATATACGGCAAGTGTAGGAGAAGGCGGCGGCGGAGCCATAGAGAGTGGGGAAATAAATATAGCCGAGGAGTTAAGAGCGGCAAAAGCGCAATATACAAGTGATTTAGCAAGTAAAGTAAGAGCAGCAAGGGAAGCCGAAGCCTTGGAAGCAGAAAACTTAGCAAAACAAGGTCAAGTAAGCGCGTATAAAAAGGGTTTAATAGTAAATAAACCCTGGAAAGAATTATCGCCGTGGCGCAAGAAATTAGCAACAGGTTTAATCAATTTAGAATTTAACAAAGAAATATTCTTATCAAGTTTAAGGGTGTTTAAGCCTAGATATGCAGCGTTAAGTGTACCCTTACCATTAGCGTTAAGCGGGGAAGCCTTATTAAAGCCAGTAGCAACGATAAGCCAAACGACAAGAGCCTCAGAAGGCTTTATAAGCACAGCAGAAGTAATAAGAGCTTCAGAAAGTGTGAGTAAGGCTTCAGCAATGGCAAAAGCAAGCCAAAGCGTAAGCAAGGCAGGGGAGTATCTAAAGATATTGCAAGAATATTCAGCAGGCAGAGGTCTTTTGGCAGGAAGTTTTGGAATAACTGGGATATTAAACGAATATCACGGAGGGCCAAGTGCCGGCAGGCAACTTTCCAGCTTAGAAAAAAATAATATTATTAATTACGAAAGACAAAGACAACAAGCCAAACAAATAAAAAATGACAAGAAAGAAAATAATTCAAACGAAAATCAAGATAATACTGAAAATATCTATGAAATCAACATAAAAGCCGGTAAGCAAGAGCAAATACAACCGCAGAGAGTTGCGGCGATGACACCTATTCCTGTGCCTGTAAGAGCAGGAAGCTATTTACCAAATAGGTTATATTTTTCTTTGGTGCCACCGATTTTATTAAACCTTTTACAGAGCCTTAAAGATTCTTTTGGCAGAAAACAAGAAAATATTGAAAAAGAAGAGGAAGCACAACTTGTAGAGGTAAATGAGCAACTGGCACAAGGCAAAGCACCGGCTAATATTTCCCCGGAAGTTGTTGCTAAACAAAAAGCAAAGAAACACTTTAGAAAGTATCAAAAAGCATATAGAGAGGGTAAGGTTCAAGAAGCCTATGATAATATAAACGAGGCTATAAAATACGACAACAAAAATGCGGCATACTATCACGAGCGCGCTATGATGAAATATTATAATTTTGGAAATCAGGCATCTGCAACGGAAGATATGCAAAAAGCTCATAGATTGAACCCTGGCAATAATAGATATAAAGTTGTTTTGGGGAGATGGGCAGAAGCGGAAGCAGAAGCAGCTTCAACAAAGGAAACTACTGCTACTACTAAACAAGATGAAACAACCCCGCAAAATAAAACAGATTTTGTAAAAGAAATAAAAGAAAAAGTTTTTGGCAAGGAAAACTCGGATAAATTGTTTATGGCTGTATTGCCACTTCCTAAAGTTTTAGCACAATTTTTGACCGGTAATATTACTTTAGAGCAATTATTAAACAGAATCCCTGCTATTAAAAAGGCCTTTGAAAATGCCGAAGCAAGAACAAAACAGAATTTAGCAGAAAAAAATACTTCAGAAGCAAAAGATCTTTTCTTAGGTTATCTTGAAGAAGAACTCGCCAGTGCCAATATCGCACCTGAAAAAGCAACAAAACTTTTGCAAACTGCTACAGAGTATCTTAACGGAAAAGAGAAAGAAACACCTACAAAAGATAATAAAGAAAATAAAGCTGCGCCTGTTAAGTATCAGGCCTCGGAAGTTTCGGTAAAAGTATATGATAATATGTCAGTGGAAGATATTATCAAAGAAGATCCTAGAGGTATTATAAAAGAACTTAGCAAAGCTATAAAGGAAAACCCCAGTGATGATATTGCGTATTATTACCGCGCAAAAGCAAAAGCCGAACTTAAAATATATAAAAGCGCCATAAAAGATTTAACAAAAGCAATAAGTATTAACCCTATAAATGATAAATACTATTTTGAAAGAGCCTGGTTAAAACGCATAACCAAAGATTATAAAGGCGCAAAAAGCGATTTGGATAAGGCTATTGAGATAAATAAAGATAAAGCGGATTATTTTTATAACCGCGCGGTTATAAATGCCTATTTTCTTAAAGATTATACAAACGCCATAAAAGATTATCAAGAAGCCCTTAATTTAAAACCTGATACGGAATTATATCAGTTATCATTGGAAGAAGCACAGGAAAATTTGGCCGAAGAAGAACAGGAAAAACAAGCCCAAACAGAAATAAATAATTTAGAAACAAGCGAAATTAAAACCCCTTACATTAGTTTGCTTGGTATGTTTAGAGATTTAACTAAGTATGCTTATTTCTATCAAAAACCAAATATCCCTGAGGAAGAGCCAAAACAAGTGGAAAACCAACTTCCCGTAGAAAAATCTGCAGTAGAAACACCTAAAAAGGAAGTAAAAGAAGAAAAGGGTTTTTATGATGAAACTTTGGAATTTAATTTACTAGACGAAGCTTCAAGGTTAAATCTTTCTTCAGCAGGAAAAAAGGAAGGGGTATCCCATGCGGAACAGATATTTCAAAAAATGTCTTATTCTTCTAAGGAAGATATAGACAGATTATATAGGGCTTTTATTTCTGAAGCAAATTTAGTTAAGAATTTAACATCTTTAGAAGACAGAGGAATAGAAAATTTAACCCCTGCTGAAAAAGCCCATTATGAAGCTAATTTTCAAAAGACTATTCCTTTAAGAAATGCCTTGTATGCTATTGTGCGTTCTTTGGAAAATTTAGAGGCTTTTCCGCAAGATGTTTTTAAGAAAATGGTTGCTGCCGATATGGAAGTGGATCCCGGCGCAAGATTATATTTTACTAAAAGGGGATATTCGTTTGGCGAAGATTTACCTAATAAAGTTGCTAATAAATATACTATTTATAAAGCGGACCCAAGCCAAGATCATTTGTTTACCGATATATCAAATTTGGTTATTATCGTTATGAATGATGAGCCTGGTATTGCTAAATATATAGCAGAACACCTTAAACAATATTGCAAAAATGTTTTTGAAGTTCATACAATGTTTGAGTTGAAAAACACAATTGAAATGCTTAAACAAAAAGGGTTAAGACCTCATTACTTTATTAATGATATGAATTTGGGGCATACAGTGAGCGGGGCAGATTCTACGCGGGTTGTAAGGCAGGCTTTCCCTGAAATTGCCCATGATATCGGCTTTATTATGTGGAGCGATTCAAGTTCTATGTATAATTTTTTAAATAGCCATAATTATATCGGCCATGTAAAACGCGTAGAAGGGGAAGACTCCACCGCCTCTATAAAAAATCCTGCTTTCTATATTTCCTATATAGAATCTAAAGAAAATCTGTTTGAAAGAATAAATAAAATTCCACAGGTTAATCAGCAGGCAGTAGAAAGGGTTTTTAGTGCTGAAGCCTGGCAAAATCTTGCAACCAAAGATATAAGTGAAATTGCTGCTTCTTTTAAAATAACCAGCAAGGAAATTATTCTTATTGATTTAAGAGGGTTTCTTTATAATAGTATTAAGGAAAAAATTATGCAGGAAGCCTCTAAAGGCGGATATAGTATTAAAGAAGTTTCAAGTTTAGAGGAAATTGCAGCTTTAGATTTTTCTGAAAAGAAATTGGTTTTTACTACTCATTTAATGCACGACAGCAAGGAAAAATTATTTGAAATTAAAAAAGATTCTCCTTTGATTTTTGCTACTTATGAAGATTTAACATTAGAACAAAAACAAAATCTGTTTGCAGATGGTTTTGAGGGATACTATTATGTAGAAAGAGCAAAAAAGAATAACGAGGATAGGAAGTTCCGACCGAATATGTTTAGACCTATGGCATCCCCAAGATTTAATAGAAGAGTCGGCGGTATTTTTATGCCTTTTATTATTACTTCAAATGTGGTAAACCCTAAAGCACCTAAATATACGGAAAAATGGGCTTCTTTTGAGACTATGGACCCTAAAGATATTGCCCAAGAATTAAATAAAATTGATAATAAAAAATTACTTGTAAAAGATAAATACGGCAAATTGCCTATAGAATATGCTTTAAAAAATGATAATTTAGTTGGTTATGTTAAAGCAAATGATGCTTTTTCTTATGTTTATTTATATTCTAATCAAGCCGGGCTTGAGCCTAATACTATACTTGATACACAAAAAGGCTTAACCTTGGCTATGTTTATTTTAAAAGAGGAAAAAACAAAACATCCCTTTAGTTTTGTTTGTGCTAAGGTTAATGTTAAATTGACTGATAAAGAAGGCAACTCTTTGCTTAAATATTTAATTGAGGGAGTAAACCCTCTTGAAAATGCCGAAATGCTTTTTGATAATTTAACCCCAGAAGAAAGCACAAAACTTGTTAATAGAAAAAATAAACAAGGCCAGGGGGTTATAGAGTTTTTAGATAATTCTTCTTTATCCAGCGAAGATAAAATAAAACTTGTTAAATTTTTTAAAGAAAAAGGCCTTATTTTTGATACTTCAGAATTTAATAACTTTTCTTCGGTAAAAGATAAAGAGTTAAGAGATTACTTAGAGGAAACCTTAAAACAAATTAAACAAAAAGAAGCTATTGAGGCTTATAACAAAAAAGTAGAAGCTGAATTTTTAAATCCAACTCAAGGCCAGGCGGTAATGAGTAAAGAGGGCAAAGAAGTTTCTTTGGAAGTTTTAACTTATGTGGATGAAAAAATTGCCGCTAAGCTAATTACACAAGTTAAAGATATAAACGAAGTTAACAAAGATGGCTTTACGGGCTTAATGTATGCAGCAAAAAATCCTAACCCTAAAGTTGTTGAACTTTTATTAAAAAACGGAGCAAGGGCAAATATTAAAACTAAAGCCGGCAGAGCTTTGCTAATTGCCAGGGAAGCTAACAATACGGAAGTTGAAAATATTTTAGAAAAGAAAGATAAAATTTTTAAGCAGGAACAAAAAGAGATAAAGGTCAATACTGAAGAAATTTTAGATTTTAACCCTGATAAAACAGATTTCTTGGGACAAAAGAATTTACTTGCAAAAAAGAAAGATTTAAAGGGTTTATATGTAAGCCTTGAAAACTCCGGAGATCTTATAGTGCCTTTGGAGAATGTGGAAAGCTTGCGCTTTCTTGCAACCGATAGTGAGGTTAAGGTTAAAGAAGAAAAACTTTTATCTTCTGTTTATGAGAGTATTTTAAAAACCCCGTTTAAAGAATATGCCCATAAAGTTATGGCTACTTTACAAGGCAATGGCAGCAGACTATTTATTTTAAACCACGGAATAACCTTAAAAGATGCTTTA
>JAFQAA010000073.1 GCA_017417005.1 Elusimicrobiaceae bacterium
AAATGAAACTTTGGTAAGCCAAGGAGGTATATAAAATGAAAAAATTAAATTTTAAAGGTTCTGCCTTGGTGCAGGTTTTGGTTCTAGGTGCTTTAATTGCAACAATTGTAGTTGTTTTATTAAAATTTTCTATTACAAGAACTTCAAATATGGTGCAAACAAAAAGCCTTGTCGGCTCTAAAATGGCAGTGCAAGGATGTATGACTATGCTTAATGAATAAGAAATAAGGCGTATCAATGATGGCTTGCCGCATTATTTTGAAGATGGCAATAGTGATTTCCATTGTTCTTATGGGAATTATGGTATTACAATTACTCCCGGAGCATATACAAATAATAATCAACGGGACCACGCTTCAGGAATTGTTAGACCGCTTACTTTTAGAGTGGAGTTGTATAACCCCAATGTCGCTGAAGAAGGTAATTAAGTTTGTTTTTAGGGGATAAAGTTTTTATCCCCTTTTTGTTTTGTAAAAATTGTTGTTTTTATTAGGGGGATAGATGAAGAAACTTGCATTTATAGCAGCATTATTTTGTTTTTACAATTTATTTTGTTTTGCCCAGCAGCCGTCTGCGCAAGAAAATCTAATCAATAAAATAAATAAAGAGCAACAAAGGGAAGAAATCGCCTTAAAAGAAAACACTATAGCAAAACAAGAAGCCCTTGCTCAAAAATCTGCCCTGACAAATGGCTTATCCCCAATACTAAAAAAAGCAGAAGAAAAAGAACTAAAAACAGAAGAAAACACTTCTTTAGGCACGCCGGAAGTAAAAACAAAAGAACTTACAAGCGAAAAACAAGAACCGACCAAAGAACGACAAAAACATAATACAAAAATAAATAAAGAAAATCCCGATCCTCAGGGGGTTGATTGGATAGCCCTTTCTAATGGTAAGTTAAATGTAAAAATGCAAAGGCGAACAAACGGGATATCAACGCCTAATTTATCTTTAAAATTTAATAATGTTTACCAGTCTTTATTTAGAAATATCCCTTGGCTTATGGGTGGGCGCGCAAGAGTTTATGTTTATCAAAACAGAAAAAACTTTCTTGACCACGAACCTGTGGCTAGCGATTGGAGCGGGGCTTTTTTCTCCCCTGAAAATAACAGAATTGTTATGTATGACGAGCCTGATAATGTTGACAAAATGTTAAGCCAATTTCAGCATGAGTTAACCCATTTGTTTGTAGAAAATTATTTTTGCCCTAAAGGTTCCGCTAAGCCCGAGCCCCCCATTTGGTTAAATGAGGGCCTTGCCGTTAATATGGAAGATATTGCAAATAAGTCTATTGGTGGCGTTTGGGCAAATGATTTGATTGTTATGAATTTGATACCTTCGCCAAAAAGCCCGGCGGCCTCTTTAAGACCGCCAAGACCCATTAGCAATGCGGATGTCCAATTTATAAAGTTTAGCGATTTTATTAAAAATGATTCTTACGATAGTGCTGTTGCCGCAGGCAAAGTGCAAGATTGGTATATGCAGGCTTACGCTATGGTGCGTTTTTTATTTAAACCCTATAATAATCAATATCCCGAAAAACGCATACAATTTGAACAATTTACAAAACTTCTAAACACCTATCAAAATAAAAGAAACTCAAAAGGCAAACTTTTAAAAGATGAGGCAGGCCGGCAAATAAAAACGCGTTTATCCGTGGCAGCTGCCTTAAAAAAAGCCTATGGCTATAATAGCATTGATGATTTTGAGTTAAAGTTTTGGCAATGGCTTTATCAATATCAAACCGACGAGCGCGCAAAACTTAATAATTAATATCTAACCCTTGAAAAAATAACAAATATCAGTTATACTATAACTAA
>JAFQAA010000074.1 GCA_017417005.1 Elusimicrobiaceae bacterium
ATGGACTTTTGCCAAATAGTCTGCTACCTTCAACTGAAAAAAGAATTGAAGAAAACTTAATGTATGGGCTTGACCTACATAAATGGCTAGAAGAACATCTAAAACCAAAAAGATATTTACATGTTAAATTGGTGGCCCAGGCAAGTGTTGAACTTGGCCGCCTTTACGGCGCAAGTTTAGAAGACTGCGCCCTAGCGGCTATTTTGCATGACTGCGGTAAATCAATGAGTAATGAGGACCTCATAAATTACGCCATAAAAAACAATTTAAAAGTGCGTGATTTTAAGGAGCTTTGCCAATTTTCTCCTTCGCTTTTACATTCGGAAGTTTCTTATCATATTGCTAAAACAATTTTTAAAGTAAAAAATAACAATGTTCTAAATGCCGTACGCCATCACACTTTAGGACACAAAAATATGGGTTTACTTGAACAAATTATTTTTATTTCCGATATGGCAAGCAAAGATAGAAAAATCAAAGATGCCCGCAAAGTTAAACAGGCAGCCTTAACCTCTTTGCAAGCAGGTGTTTTTGCCGCAATGAAGGTTAAACTTGAGTGGACTATTGCCAACTCCAAATGGGTGGCCCCTGCCGGTATAGAATTTTGGAATGATTTATGCTTAAAAAACAATTAAAATTGCGTCTGGTTTTATATCCGCTTATTGCGCTTTTTTTATATGGCGTGTTTGCTTATTTTTTTACTCCGCAAATTAAACTTTTAAACAACAACATAGATACCTCGGTAAACATTTTAGTTTTAACAAAAGAACCTCTTTTTATATCCTATAATCCCAAATTAAATAAAGCTGTTATAAACAATTTAAACATATACAAAAAAGATTTAAAGGATAATAAGTTTTTAAAACATCCCCCTTTTAATAAAAAAGATTATTTTACCATTGTGCCAAGACAACTAGATCGTGCTTTGTTTTGGCAAGACTTTAAAAACAATTTATATATTTGGGCCTATAAACCTTATGTCATATTTACCTACTTTTATGATTATGCCTATTTAAGATTTCACGGACAAACCGATATAAATTTTGCCACTTTCCTTATGTTTTCTTGGAGATTGACTTCTATGACCCCGGCTGATTTTATTTTAAAAAATTACGAAAAGCCAAAAAACAAAAAATCTAAATTAAAAGAAGACCAACACAAAATAACCTTTGGCAAAGATATTTCCAAAGAAAAACAGGAAGATAAAATTTTAGTATTAGAAATTCTTAATGCAACAGATACAAAGGGTCTTGCCGCAACTTTAACCAATTATTTAAGAAATTTAAATAACCAAGGGCTTTTAAAAGTTGATGTAATAGATTATAAAAGCTACCCTGTGATGCTAGAAGAAACCCTGGTTATTGATACCTCTGGCCGTATGGAAAGTTTAAAAGAAGTTCTGTTAAAAATCGGTCTTGACACAAAGGAAATTAACACTTCTAGCGACAAAAGCCCTATATCTGATGCCAAAATTATTCTTGGAAAAGATTTTATTATGCCAAAATAAATGATAAACTTGTATAGAGGTGCAAAAATATGGATAAAAAGGAAATTAAAAAATTTGTAATACAAAGCGCTCGCTTAATTGATGATAAAAAAGGCGACGAAATAAAAGTCTATGATTTAAAAGGGCTTTCTTCTTTGTGCGATTATGTAATAATTGCAACGGCAACTTCTGCCCCACATTTAGAAGCTATTGAAGAAGAAGTCTCCACAAAGTTAAAAGGATTTTCTCTATATAAAACTAACCGCGACGGCGCCCAAAGCACTAATTGGCGCGTTAGTGATTATGGCGGTTTTATGTTGCACCTTATGACCCAAGATGCAAGAGAATTTTATGCTTTAGATAAAATTTTTAGTTTTGCAAAAGAACTTGCTTGGCAAAAAAAGCAAGAAGAAAAAGTTAGTAAGAAGACAAAAACCAGTGCTAAAAAAACTGCACGAAAACCAAGTGTAAAAAATACCAAAAAGGCTGTTAAAAAAACTTCTAAAAAAGTTGTAAAAAAAGTAGTTAAGAGAACAACAAAAAAAACTATTAAAAAATCTACAAAAAAAGGATCTAAATAATGTTAGCCAAATTAAAGTTTAAAATTGAAGATATCTTATTTAAAGATAAAAATTTTGTTGAATTTGAAAATTTGCCAAGAATTGATTTTGCGGAGCCTCCTGCCCATATTGACGGCGATTTATCAAGCACCTGGGCTTTAACTGCGGCAAAAATTATCAAAAAAAATCCTTTAGACATTGCCAAAAAAGCCGCTAAAGTTATAGAAGAATTAGAAGAAGTTGCAAGTGCTACTATAACTGCACCAGGCTTTATCAATATTAAACTTAAAGATTCCTATTTGGTCCAAGCCGCAAGAGACAGAAGATTAAAAAACAGAGATATTAACCCTAATGAAATTTCAAAAGAAAAAATTTTAATAGAGTTTGTTTCCGCTAACCCTACAGGTCCTTTACATGTAGCAAGCGGTCGCGGGGCAAGCCTTGGCGATAGTTTAGTCAGAATACACCGCGCAATAGGTATTGCCTGTGATGCTGAATATTATATAAATGATGCCGGCAATCAGGCTGAACTTTTGGGTCTTTCCCTGCAAGCACGCGCCCAAGGCAAAGAACCGCCC
>JAFQAA010000075.1 GCA_017417005.1 Elusimicrobiaceae bacterium
GCGTATTAGCCCCTTTGACATATTTTATACTATCCTTTAACTGCAGTCTATTGGCAATAGCCTCAAGTTGCAAAAGTATCCACTCATTTTTTTGACTGGAAGGCGGCAACTGGGAAAGCAAATTTTGATATCTAATTTTGCTGGCCTTATAATCTTTTTCATTATCGGCTTCCACTTGTTGAGCTTCTATCTTTTTTTGGATGACAGAAACTTTATCCTTTGCATTGTTATTTAAGTAATAGATAAGTAAAAAAGCCAGTACAATAACTATCGCCGGACGCCAAAACACTTTATAATTATGATCTTGGATAAGAACGCGTATATTATTAAAGTCTTCTTTTAAGTTTTTAATAAAATTCATAAATTTCTATTCCTTTTCACATTTCATTGAGAAACCTGTTCCCAATACTAAGCTTTTTTCATCGGAAGAATAGTTCCAAACAACACTATTATTTCTGCACAAATCTGCCATTGAAGAAGCATTAGAAACTTTAGTGTTAAATTTACCGCCTTCAATTAATTCCACTTTTTTACCTTCAAGAGAATGTATTATTCCTGAAATAGAAATGGAATTTTTGGGGTTACCCGCTTTATTTGCCATAGGATAAGATATCTGCAACTCCTTAAAATACATTTCATCCGGTATCAAATCAGGCAAGGCTGATAATTTTGATGTATATTTGGGTTGAACAATTAAAGCGGCTAAATCTTTTGTGTTCTCTTTCATAGAAGAAACCCTTTCTTTTATTTGAGAGGCGGATAAATTCTTAAATTCTTCTATCCCGTCCACTCTTGTAATATTCTTCTTTTGGAAAGTTAAGTAAGTGCTGGTAGAAGAAAGTTGAACATATAAAAACCATAACAGCAAAAGCGCTAAAATAAGTAAGGTTATTTTCCATATAGAAAAAGTACCTTTAATTTCTTCATTTGAAGAACGATGTTTTTTAACCAGGTCAATATCAGCAACATTATTATTAAGAAATTTTAAACAAGCCCCCATAGCGGCAATTTCAGCAAATCCGCTTACTTTAAACCCAAAGATATCCTCAATATTCCATTTGCGAACATTCTTTTTTGTTTCCATTTCAAGAAGGGGCGTCCAATCCATTTGTGAAGAGGACGAAATTACCACAATATCTTCAAAAACATTTTTTTCTATCTGTTTAGATATAAAATCTATACAATTATTAACTTCCAGGCGATTGCGTGTACCCATAGAAGGGTTAACTTCAACTTCACGCATTAAAACAGGGGTATTGTTTATAGCAAACAAAAACTGGCCCTCGTAAGAAGAAAAATTAGCATAAATTTGGCCGACATTCTTTTGCGCTTCTTTATCCGTATGGTTAAAAAGTCTAAACACAGATAAAGGCGCTGTTTCCACGGAAACCAAATTTAAACCTATACTCTTCATTCCGGCTTCTAAAGTTCCCACTATTATCTTGGAAGTAAGGGAAAAAACAACTTCAAGTTGCTTTGTTTTTGTTAAATCAGCATAAAAAGGCCTTATAGAAAAGTCATACACGGCCCTTTCAAACGGATAATGGATATATTTTCTTGCTTGCAGGGGCACAGCGCTTTTCCAAAAGCGTCTTGGAGTATCGGGCATAACAAAATGGCGGTGAACGCTAAAGTTTGGTGCTAAAGAAATAACAACATCTTTTGTAGCCCATTCTTTACTATCTATAATCTTTTTTATTGGTTCAAGCCAATGCTTAGGCGTGGAAAAGAAACCCTCATTTAGTTCCGCCGGACGAAGTAAATCTGTTCTAATATCTTTTAAAGCCAGTTTAACTAAAGAATCAACTTCTATTCCGCCTGATTTTTCAAAAATTTGGGCCACATATATATCCGTTAAAGATATATAAATACCTATACAATTTTTATATTGCGCTTTTTGTATACCTAAAAGATTTTCTATTTTTCCCTTGTAATCCTGGTTCATAAATTCCCTATGTTATAAAAGCTCTTCTAAAGAAGGGTCATAAGCCAAATTTCCCTGCTCCGGACTGGCCGAAGGGTTTACAACACCATTTTGAGTAGTTGTAGTTGTCGTAGTTGTTGTGGTGGTGGTTGTGGTATTTGTTGTTTGTGTATTAACCCCAGTATTTAATCTTGTATTAGCAGAAGATTCCTGAATATTTATTTGTTCGTTTATTTCAATTTCTTCTTGCACAGCAGATTGTTTTTTTAACACCTTAGCAGGTTTTGTCCATAAACGCGGTGCGGTGTAATCTAAAACGCCGCTAGCCTTAATCGTTTGGGCAACTTTTGTTTCTTTTACAATAACTTCTGCCTTTTTTTCTTCGGAAACAATTTCAACTTTACGGCGGATAACTTTTTCTCTGCCTTTATTATCTTTTGCTCTTAACATCAAAGTATATTTACCGGCAGGTAAAGCTGCGCCGAAAAATTGTTTTCTTCCATTCCAGAAAATTTGTTTATAAATACTGGTAGAGCCGGAAAGTTGCCTTACCATATAATATTTTCCATCGGATGCGTGTTGGATTATTTGCAATTTCCAATTATCTATCGGAGCGGAAGTTTCTATAACGGAAAAGTCTATTACCATTCCTTGATTCAAAGAGGGATTAATTTTTTCCGGATACATACCCAAACTCAAAACGGGGTAAGCATCGCTATCGCTTACTTTATTATAAAGAACGGGTTTATTATCGTAATCAAAAACAATGGAAATACCTTCTAAATTACTAAATTTTGCAGGCGCTTGTTCGTTAACTAAACCCATATTAAAGTTTATTTTAGCAGGTGATAACCCCATATTTACGAGGTAAGAGTTTAAGGCAACAGCCTGGCGCACTCCCTGCAAGTTAACTTCATCGGTATAAGAACCCGGAGGAAGTAAAACGAAAGTCGGTTCAGCAGAAAGCAACATCAAATTGTAAACATCTTCCAAAACTTCTTTGCCTTCTTTACTAAAAGTTATATTATCATCTAAGAAAATAACATCTGCGTCTATATCAATTGCATCAATCTTGCCATTTCTAAAATAAACATTAACCCCTTCTTTTTTATTTAATTTGGCCACCAGGTCATTTTGCATATAATAGATATTTTCTTCTATTATATTATCTTTCTTTTCTAGGTCAATTACTCTTTTTTCTTGAACAATAATATCTTTGGTATTTTGGTCAAAATTTTCTTGATAAGGATCAATGATTACAAGCTGGTTATTAATTGCCGCTTGTGTGTTAGCGGCCTCTTCTTGTGCCTTTTCAAGTTCAGCATCAATTTTTTCTTTTTCGGCTAAAATTTTTGCTTTTTCCTGCTCTTGAAGATATAATAAATCAGCTTCCGTTTGTTCCATAGTTTCTTTAGCTTGTGCCTTAGCTAAATCGGCCTGCTCTTTTGCTAAATCAACTTGCTCTTTGGTATAGTCTTTTGCAAGAGAATATTCCTGCTCTATTTCTTTTTGAATATCCTTGGCCTCTTGCTTATAAACTTCTTTTTGGGCTTCAAGGGCTTCGTCATAAATAACGCGTGTAGGAGTGCTTACTCCGCCCCTTTTAAAATGGATCATATTTACATATTCGTTTGCGATGTTAATTTGTTCAATGTTGCCTTCAACAAAAACATCTAAAAAATTATCCATTGCCTTATCATAATCCCCTGCTTCATAAAGGCTTTGGCCTTTTTCCAGTTTTTCTTGGGCGGTTAAAGCCTTAGCTCCAAAAGCAAAAACCGCAAAACCGAAAATAACAAAAAAAGTTGATAAAAACTTTAAAAAGCTGCTCTTCTTATTCATCATTGCTCCCTCATTAAATAACTTTATATATTAAAATTATAGCATATATTACTATTATAGTAATTTATAAGTATTTGTAAAGCCCCCATTTTAATTTAATTCTTTCAGCCGTTTAACAGCCAGTTTATTATCTTTGTCAAGCAGCAGTATATTTTGCAAATATTTTTTTGCTTCTTCCTTTCTGCCGGTGGCCTCTTCTAAAGAAGAAAACGCAAAATTTAAAGGCAAAGAATCCGCATATTTTAGATAAAGATTTTGCAAAATTAAACGGCTATTTTCATAATCATTTTTTTTAAAATAAGCCTGCGCAAGAAGCATTTGTGTCTCCAAACTGCCGTCTAAAGCAGCCTTTTCAAGATTAGCAAACAAGGCTGGCGTAACGCTCTTTGTCTCAATAAGTTGTTTTCTTAAAGCCGTTAATTTTTGCGCCTCTTTTAAAACTAAATCATTTTCTATTTTTAGTTCGGCATTAACAAGGGCAAGTTTTTCTTGAATATTTTGGTCAAATTTATTTCTGGCTAGTTCTTTTAAAAGTATAGCTCTTGCCCGGGCATAATCTGCTTGCTCAAAGTATATTTGAAATAACACAAGACTAAAAGCATTTTGATAAGATAAAGGAGGGTTTAAACTTTCTAAATAGGGGGCATTTTCCAAAGTTCTTAACTCTTTAAAATCAGTAAAAATCTTTAAAATTAAGCCAAAACTTCCTTTATAATAAGGATATAAAGCAAGGCTTTTCTTGATATAAGAAAGGGCTTCTTTTGGTCTATTAAATTTTGCTTCAAAACCGGCACGCAAATTATAAAATTCGTAGTAATAAGGGAAATACTTTAAAGTTTCAGATAGCAAAATATCCATTTCATTATAATTTTTTAGTTGCTCCAAAACTTTAAGCTCAGCAAATTGGGTTTCGGGGTTTTCTTTGGAAAAATTAAGAGATTTTTTAAAAAGCTTATCTGCTTTATTATAATTATTTTCTTTGACGGATAAATACCCTCTCAAACTATAATGGGAGGCAAGCAAATGATTAAATTGTTTAAAACTAAAAAAAAGAAAGAAGATAAGCACCCCCCCTAACAACAAATTATTTTTAGTTGAAGAAATTTTTATTTTCTTTTCCAAATTTAACGAAGCCAAAATACCAACTAAAAAAGAAAACACAGCACCTATCTTTTGTATTTGATAGGAAATATTTAACATACTATCTGCAAAAAAACCTAAACAAGAAGCAAAAACTGCCAGGAAAAAAACTTTTTTATTTATATCGTTTTCCTGCCTATAATATCTTAAAAAATTTAAAAATACCAAGATTCCAAAAACTATATAAGCCAAAAAGCCCAAAACACCGCTTTGAGTTATTATTTCAATTAACAGATTATGGGCGGCGTTTGACTGGGTTTTAAACTCCTCTAAAGCAGGATACTTGTTTAAAAGTTCTCCTTGGCATTTGGCGTAATTCAGTTGCCAAGAACCCCACCCTGTGCCAAGCAAAGGATGCTTTTTTAAATTTTTTATACCGCAAGTCCAAGCCATTAATCTTTGGTGATAAGCCATATTAAGCGCATTTCTATTAGCCGATAAGGTTAAATTTTTAGGATTTTTAAAAATGCTTTGTGAGGCTATTTTTATATCATATATTTTATCAATACTGGTTTTATTTTCAGGCCAGATTAAAAATAAAACAACCAGGGTTGCCATTAAAACACCAATTTTTACTTTATTTCTAAATAACAGATTTCTGAAATTTTTAGAACTAATTAAAACTAAAAAAGAAAAAAATAAACCTATCCAGGCAGAACGCGTTTGAGATAAAGCAACAAAGGTGCAACCTATTAAATTAATAGTAAAATAATAAATATTTTCGGCCTTATCAGAAGCTGATAAATAAAAAACCATACTTAAAGGCAAAGTAAATAATAAAAACGAAGCTAGAAAATTCGGATTTCCAAAAGTGGAAACCCCTATTGACCCTAAAGATTTTGAAAAATCAAAAGTCCACAAAAAATCATAAAGCAGACTTTGACAAATGCCATAAGCCGCAGATAAAGCACTTGCCAGCAGCAATAAATCTAAAATATTTCTAAGATTAATTTGTTTTAAAATTTTAAAACCAATATAAAAAGCCGCCCCCCACATCAAAAGGCCATAAATATCAAAAAAACCTTTCATCCTAAAATAAGCAAAGAAAAGCCATAAAACACCCCATAAAAAAAACAAAAAACCATTTTTATAATTTTTCTGTTTACCTTCTTGCAAAAAATCAGCCTTATTACATAAAAAACGGGCTAAAAAATAGCCGCCAAATATTGCCGTAATTAAAATAAAACCTCTTCTATTAAAATCATTTAAAAGTGCAAGCGGCGTATCTGTAAAAAAAAGATTAATTACAAGTGAAAAAGAGGCCCAAATTATAAAAATTAAAATTGCCAAATCAGATTTATAATATCTAAAAAAATGATTTTCCTGCTTGATAAACCAAAGCACAAGTATAATTAAAGCACCAAAAATTGCCCCTACGGAAATAAAATTTTGCACTATAAAAGGATTTTTAGAAAAATTAGTAAAAAAAACAAGTTGGCTTACAAACACAAAACAAAAAAGAAAAATCTTTAATAAACTATCTAGTATTTTTTGCATTTTAACCTCTTTTTAGTTGTTCTAAAACCTGATTTGCTTTCTTGTTTTCCCTATGTGTTTTTAAATAATCAGGGTTTAAAACTTCCTTTGGACCTTTTAAATAGTCTTCAATAAAATAAATTGCTTTTTGTTTACGCCCACGGGAAAGTTCAATATTAGCAAGTTGGAAATAAGTGTTTTCATAAACGGGATCTAAAAGTAAAGCTCTTTTAAAAAGTTCTTCTGATTGATTATAAAGTTTTTCTCTTTCATTTAAGTTTTGCTTAGTCGCGGCATATTTTAAATAAAGCGATGCCATATTGTAATCTAAAAGAGCAGCATTAGGGGCAAGTTTTTTAACTTTAGTAAAATCTCTTAAAGAACGCTTAAAATCATCGCTGCTTTCTTTTTTATCTCCGGCGAAGATATCCCTTTTTGTTGCTAAAGCAAATCTATTATAAAGCATTACTCCTCTAAAATACCAAAGTTTATACTCAAAGGGATTTTGCCTAATTGCTTTTGTGTAATAAGCAAGGGCTTCAAAGTGCCCTTGTTCAGCAAGAGCAGTTGCCCGCGAAAAATTGACATTGCTTATAAATTGCTGCCAAAATACGAAATAAAACAAAGCTGTCAAAAGCATACAAAAACAAACCCCCGTCCGTTTAGCTTTATACATAAGGTAAATAAATAAACATAAACTTGCAACAGAAATAATAATAAAACCCAAGCAATAAAATGTTTGTAGCAAGGTATTTTGGTGTGATACAAAAAACTCATACCAAAAAATTCTTTGAA
>JAFQAA010000076.1 GCA_017417005.1 Elusimicrobiaceae bacterium
AAATTTTTTATATTTTTAATCAAAAATAAGGAGAACTAACTTATGAAAAATAGTAAAGCTTTTACCCTTATAGAAGTTTTAGTAGTTGTTTTAATTATAGGTGTTTTGGCAGCTATTGCTCTGCCAAAATATAAAGATGCTGTTGCAAAAAGCGAAATATCAGGTTATTTTAACTTCGCTAAAACTTTAGCGGAGGCGCAAGAAGCCTATTATTTAGCAAATGGAAAATATACTATGGATTTAACAGATTTGGATGTTAGTATTCCTTCATCTTGTATATTATTTTCTAAGAAGAATAATTTTTATTGCAATAATAATGTCGTAATAGATAATCAAAGGAGTTATGTTAATGGCAGATATATTCCTACAGGAAGAATTGCCGTAAGATATTGCCCCGGTATTGCAAGTCAAGGGGAAGGTATTTGCACAACTGCAAGTAAAGGTGGCCTTTTAAGCATTAATTTCTTTTTAAAAAATCACGCAACTAATCCAGGGGAAATACATTGCCAAGGGTGGAATCAAAAAGGCAAAGATTTATGTAAAAAGTTTTCCGGTCAGATGATATTAGATTAAAGTTAAAAAGACTTTATAAAACAAATAAGATAGCAAGTATTTTGCTATCTTATTTGCAACGCAAATCAAAACATACTTTGCGGAAAAGATGTTTAAGTCAAAAGAAATTATTTTGTTTTCTTTTTGTCTTCTTTATCTTTTTTTTCTTCTTTAGTGTTGTTTACTAAATCTCTTAAATATTCTTCAACAACAGCTTTGCCGCCAAGACCAAAAGCAAGACCAAAAGCAAGCCCGAGTGAAGCGAGTAAAATCAGAATAACATAGTTAATCAAATCAAAGTTAATATTGATTTGCTGCAAGGCCAAAATTACGGCAAAAACAACAATAATAATATTTATTATTTTGGCAAATAAAACGCCACCTTTAATATCATTTGCTTTTGCGGAATTTTCAACAAGTCTTTGCATAAAGCGGCCAAATAAAAGGCCGGCAAATAAAATAATAATGCTAACAATAATATAAGGTATAAAGGCCAAAAGTTTAAGTAGCATCTGGCGGATAATTGTTAAGCCAAGACTATCGGCTGCAATCATAATAAAAGCAATCATCACAGCCCAGGATATTACAAAACAAATTGCATAAGTCGGACTTTTACCAAAACCAAAACGGGTCAAGAAATCATTAACCCCGATTTTAGCCGTAAAATCATCAAGTTTAATTGCGTTAAGGGCTTTTCTTAAAAGGGTACTTATCCAGCGTGATAAGAAGAGCCCGATAAACAACATTACCAAGGCAACAATAATGCCCGGCAGAAGTTCTATTGTCTTATTATAGAGCATTACAAAAGGCTCTATAGTGTTATTTGCGAAAGTTTCAAGTCCTGTCATACTACCTCCTATTTATATTCCAATTTTACAAGTTTATATTTAAGTTTTGTTTTAGGCAAAACAAGTTCAAAAGTTTCGCCTTCTTTTTTACCAAGCAAAGCACCGGCCAAAGGCGATTTAACTGATAAAAGCCCTTTATCCGGGTTGCTTTCCATGGAGCCAACTAAAGTATAAGTTGTCTGTTCCCCGTCAGATAAATCTTCAATAACAATAGTTGCGCCGATTCTTGCTTGGGTTTTGTCAACATTTAAGTCGTCTGTAATGCGGACATTCCTAAGTTTAATTTCCAAATCATTTATTTTGGCTAAAGTTTCGGCCTGTTTTTCCTTAGCGGCTACATATTCTGCATTTTCCTTTAAATCACCTTGGCGGGCGGCTTCCCCGATTTCATTTGAAAGTTGTGCTTTTTGTTTTTTAAGAGCTTCAAGATCTTCACGGAGTTTTTCGTAGTTCTTGCGGCTTACATAAAAAGTTTCACTCATAAATAACATCCTCCTACTACTAAAAAAGTTTAGCATTATAAAAGAAGTTTAGCAAATGGTATAATACACTTTTGGTCTTCTCCAAACCCTTATCAAGCGTCTCCTTCTTATCCTTATTAAAAAATCCAAATATACCCATAGTGAGTGCAAAGGTACAAAAAAATAAGGCTGCAACCAAATATTGCAGCCTTAAATTTTATCATTGCTTAAATATTAGTTCTTAAAGAAGTCCTTAACAGCCTC
>JAFQAA010000077.1 GCA_017417005.1 Elusimicrobiaceae bacterium
CAAATAAGACAAAAAATTTTACTCCTGCTGACCCGTTTCCCATAACTTCAAGAAACGCTCAAACATGGAGTTTGCCTAAAGATGCACTTTTGCACCTAATACTAGTATATACCCTATTTTTAGATTTGTCAAGGGGTATTTTAAATTTTTGCTGGTTTATTTATTAACATATATATGTTATATTAATGTTGAATAAACTGCCTAATCTATTTTAACAAATTAGGTTAAACTCTCTAGGTAAGTTCTTAGATTCTCTTTCTTAGCACGGGCAACAGCCTTATCATAAATAGTATCGGCAAGTTTCTTTTGCCCTTGTAAATAGTAGATTTGCGCAAGGCTGATTTCAGTTAAAAGTTGCCCGCGGATTTCATCGCTTGCGCCAAAAAGTTTTTTAGCTTCAAGCAAAGTTTTTAAGGCCTCTTTCAAATTGCCTTGATGTTTTAAAATATCAGACTCGCCCCATTTAACAAAGCCAAGATCCACTAAATCATTTATAGAAGAATATAATTTATCAGCGACGATATAATGTTTCATTGCTTTTTTATATTCGCCAAGTTGCCTAAGGCCATTAGCAAGGCCGCAATTTGTATAAGCTTTGCCAAAAACATCCTCTGTATTTTTAAAAAGTTTTGCTGCAAGCTGATAATTTTTGACACACTCTTTGATATTACCGGCAATTCTGCTAATACCGGCAAGCCCGCAAACGCCGTAAGCCGTAGCAATATTATCTTTTGCGCGTTTAGCAAGAGTAATAGCTTTTTTAAATTCCAAAATACCTTGCGCAAAATTACCTTCAAGTCTGCTAATACCGCCAAGGGCCCAATAAATAAAACTCTGGCCGGCAATTTCGCCTTGTTCCTGATAGTAATTTAAGGTAGTGTTTAATAAAACTTTGGCATCTTGAAGTTTGCCTTGCGCTCTTAAAGCAAGGGCGCGCTCTTGCAAGGCAAGGACAGCAAAATCTTCAAGTTCGGCTTTCTGGGCAAGTTTTTCGGCCTGGCAAGCGCTTTTATAGGCGTTTGCTGCCCTACCTAAAGTGCGTTCACATTTAGCAAGAGCCAAAAGTAAATCAATTTTATCTTCCACTTCGGTTTTAGAGATATTTTTTAAAGCTAAATTATAATTTGTTATTGCCTCTTCAAAACTGCCAAGCATTCTTTGCGCTTCGGCGCGTACAAATAAGATTTGCCAATTTTTTGTTTTAACTTTGCCAAGTTCTTTTAAAACTTGGGCCGGTTTATTTTGGTCAAGTAAAACTTCAAAGTAAGAGGCATTTTTCATAATTAACTCTTGTAAACCTCGTAGTTTATTTGCGGGAAGATATTATCCCTTTGCTCTAAATTATAGACATAGCCTTCGTCAATTCTATTACCCATAATCATTTCATAGAGGGCAATAAAACGCTGGATATGGTCTTTTGTGCGTTTTGTTGAATACTCTTTTGCTGTGCCGACGGTCATTAAGAAAGCCCAATCGGAAGATTGCATTAAAACAAGTTCTCTTGCGGCTTGATTTAAAGCTCTTCTTAAAACGCCTTCGGCATTTGGAAATTTATTTGCCATTTCTATCATTCTTTGGGCAGCTTTAATAAGGTGTCTATATATCCAATCATTGCCGCTGTTAAGCCAAACATCATGGTAGCCCTTATCGCCCCAAGAGGACATTGAGGGCTGCGCCACTTGATTGACAGGATATTTTTGTAAGTATTCCATGGGGGTAATAAGTTTAATATCTTTTTGGTCGTAGTAAACTTTCTTAAAAAGATACTCTAAAAATTCTATACCTTCATACCACCAATGGCCGTATAATTCAGCATCATACATAGAAACGACTAAAGGTTTTCTATCAGTAATAACGCTTGAAAGATACTCAATTTGTTTTTGGCGGTTAAACATAAAATTGCCCGCGTGGCTTGCTGCCACTTCGCGCGCTTGGCTTGGGAAATAAGGCTGTTTTTGGTTCAAAGAAACTTTACCGGTGATTTTATGATATTTCATACCGATATTTCTTCTAACACCATCACTATGTAAATAAGGTTTTATATACTCATAATCAAGGTCATAGCCAAGATCGCGGTAAAATTCTCTATAATTCGGATCGCCGGGATAGCCACTTTCTGCGCTCCAAACCTGCTGGGCTGATTCCATATCACGAGCAAAGGCCGCTACACCATTTGGCGTATAAACAGGCGCGTAAATGCCGTATTTAGGGCGCGGAACAGAGTGCATAACGCCGTGGGATTCCATAAAGAAAAATCTTATACCCTCTTCCTGCAAAAATTTATCATCGCCGGGGTTATAAGCGCACTCGGCAAGCCAAATACCTCTTGGTCCACGGCCAAAATGGCGTTTATAATCTTCAACGGCAATTTTAATTTGGGCTCTAACACTTTCTCTATGGACTTGCAAAGGCAAATAGCCGTGGGTTGCACAACAAGTAATAATTTCAAGTTTACCCATATCTTGAAATTTCTTAAAACCTTCCAAAATTCTGCCGTGATAATAATTTTCAAACAAATCTTGATAGCGCAAAAATTTATTTTTATACATTTGCGCCACTTCGGCAAATTCGGTATTTTTTGTGCGTTCAATTTCTTTTTGGCTAAGTTCAATTCTTTGGTTTAAATAATGTCTAAAGCGGGAAATTAATAACTCATCGCTCATCATAGCGCACAAAGGTGGCGTTAAGGACATTGTAATTCTAAAATCAACGCCTTCCTTTGTTAAATTTTCATAGACATTAAGCAAAGGCAAGTAAGTTTCCACCATTGCTTCAAAGAACCAATCTTCTTCCAAGAAATCGGGGTATTCGGGGTGTCTGATAAAAGGTAAATGAGCGTGTAAAACCAGGGATAAATAGCCTTTTTCTTCCATAGGGGTTAGGCCTCCTTTTGTCTTTGGGCTTTAATAGTTATGGCGCGTTTCTTTTGGGCTTTTGTTTTATGCTCTGCTCTGATAGGGATAATAACCTGCCCTTCTTGCAAAGAATATCTTAAAGAAAAAGTGCCGTCCTCATTTAATTTTAAAGGGATATTGCCAAGCATAACTTTAGCATTTTTGCTGGCTTGGCCGTAAACGATAAGTTCACAATCGGCTTTAAGCCAAATATCTTCGTCTGTTTCCTCTATGACTGGGCGTGCTAAAGCAGCTGAACTCCAAGAAGATATATGGGAAGAAGGCAAAGAATTGATATCAAAATCAAACATTTTCCATTTATGCGTGAATATATGTTGCAATTTTTCGCTGGAACCGCTTTGCTTGCCAAACATATCCTGGCCGGACATTTTTAAAAGTTTTTGATAATCGCCTTCAACCATCATCCACTTTTCATCTATAACATTAGAAACTCGGCCCGGCGGTAAAGTTGTGCCGTTGCTGCGGGTTATTAAAATAAAGCGACCTTCAGGCGTAAGCAAGCCTAAATCACAAATATATCTTCTTGCACTGGCGGCATTAATATACCAACTTCTTGCATCAAGCACGATATCAATATCAAAAAAACTATTTGCATTGGTGCCGTCAAAATTTTCTTTATCTGTTATATCATAAACGCGGATAATGCTTTTTGCTCTTTCAAAAATATCTTGTCCGTAAGTATCTTTTATATATTCAAAAGTTTCTTTTACAATATCCCAAAATAAAAACATCCAATTTGGATCTTTTGGTAAAAGGTAGCTTTCTGTAGCACCATAACTTTGTGGCAAATCATATTGTGCCTTATCCTGCTCGCCGTGGTTTATTCTTATCACAGCTGTTGATGAAAGTTTTTCGTCCATATCTTCCCCTTATTTTTTATTTTCTATAAGTCCTAGTTTCTCAATTTCTTCAAGCGTGGGTTTTACAAATGTTTGGGAAATTTCCACCGCTTTTGCGGCAGCGCCTATATCTTTAAGGCCGTTTCCCCCCACTACAATTGCAACACTTTCGTCTTTTTTAATTGCGCCTTGCTGGGCAAGTTTTTTTAATCCGGCATAAGTAGCCGCACCGCTTGGTTCGGCAAAGATACCGGTTTTTCTTGCAAGTTCACGCATAGCAACAATTATTTCCTCATCAGATACGCTTAAAGCCATGCCGTTTGATTCTTGCAAAGCCTGCAAGGCCAAATAAGAATCTCTTGGATAATTTACGGAAATGCTATCAGCTATTGTTGAAGCCTGCACGGAGGAAGCCTCCGTCTTATTTTCCCAGGCATTTTTTATAGCTGCGCTACCCTCAGCCTGAACGGCTATCATTTGGGGCATTTTTTCAATTATGCCAAGTTTACTGAAATCGGTAAAGCCCTTCCACATTCCGCTTAAAATTGTGCCATCACCAACAGCGACAATTACTTTATCCGGTGCTTCCCATTGCATTTGTTCGCAAATTTCAAAAGCACAGGTTTTTTTGCCTTCTCTGCCAAAAGGGTTAAACCCGGCTGCCCTGTTATACCAGCCGTATTTAGCAGAAGCGGCTTTGCATAACTCAAAAGCATCGTCGTATGTGCCATCTATTCTTATAACTTGCGCGCCATACATATAAAGTTGCACAAGTTTTGGAATAGGCGTATTTTCAGGTGTAAAAATAATAGTTTTTAAATCTAAACAGGAAGTTAAACAGGCAAGCGAATCACTTGCGTTTCCGCTTGAAGCATCTGTAATAACTTTTGCGCCAAGTTCAAGGGCGCGGGCAACAGCAACGGCGCTACCCCTATCTTTAATAGAACCGGTTGGGTTTCTGCCTTCATCTTTAATATAAAGTTTTGAAATGCCGAGTTCTTTTGCCAGATCATCTACTCTATAAAGCGGCGTCCACCCTACTTGAACAGGCGGCATTTCGTCATGTTCTTCTACCGGTAGCAAATCAACATAACGCCACATATTATAGTTTGTATTTTTTTCTAAAACATCATAATCAAAACGCTTATTTATTAATTTATAATCGTAATTAATTTCTAAATTACCCCCGCAGGAATTGCAAACATAGTCAGATTCCCGCGTTGTGTGTTCTTTTCCGCATTGAACGCATTGTAAGTTTAATATCTTTTTCATACCCCTATATTATACCATTTATGAAGCAAAAAGGGAGCCTGTTTAAGAAACAAACTCCCTTTTTAAAATAAGTTTTTAGATTTTATTTACTAAAATCCAGCAACTTGGTTTTGCAAAGATTTTGCGTTTAAATAAATCTAAACACAGCATATTATTTTGCAAGGATTTTTGCGGAAATTTTAATTAGCTTTTTCTTTTGAAAAAGCGTTTCTTTCAAACGAGGCATATCTCTCGGGGTGGCAACCCCATATATCCGAAGTTTGAAAAAAATTAAAATTTACCAAAAAGCCGCCGCAAAACTATTTGCCAAGCATTGACAAAAGAATACCTGCCACTACTGCCGAACCAATAACCCCAGCCACATTGGGCCCCATAGCGTGCATCAAAAGATAGTTTGTAGGGTGAAACTCCTGCCCGACTTTGTTTGAAACTCTTGCTGCCATAGGCACTGCAGAAACACCGGCCGAACCGATAAGCGGGTTAACCTTTTCTTTAGAAAAGATATTCATAATCTTTGCCAAAATCACGCCGGAAGCAGAACCAACACAGAAAGCCATTAAACCAAGCACGACAATAGCAAGGGTTTTGACCTGTAAAAACTTTTCCGCACCGAGTTTTGAGCCAACCGCAAGCCCAAGTAAAATGGTAACAATATTGATAAGTTCGTTTTGCATTGTTTTGCTAAGGCGGTCCACAACGCCACATTCTTTAGCAAGATTACCAAACATCAACATACCAATCAAAGGTGTGGCATCAGGTATAAGCAAAGCGCACAAAATCAAAACAACAATAGGGAAAATGATTTTTTCTCTCTTGGAAACAGGTCTAAGTTGTTTCATTTCAATTTTGCGTTCTTTTTCGGTGGTTAAAAGTTTCATTATCGGTGGTTGAATTATAGGCACAAGGGCCATATAAGAATAAGCCGCAACCGCAATAGCACCAAGCAAATTAGGGGCAAGTTTTGAAGTTAAGAAAATGGCTGTTGGGCCATCTGCTCCGCCGATAATACCAATAGAAGCTGCTTCTTTGATAGAAAAACTCATATCAGGCGAAATATTGCCAAGCATCAAAGCACCAAATAAGGTAAAGAAAATACCAAATTGTGCCGCTGCGCCCAAGAGTAAAGTTCTTGGGTTGGCAATAAGGGGGCCAAAATCAGTCATTGCGCCTACACCCATAAAAATAAGCAAAGGAAAAAGCCCTGATTCTATACCAAAAGTATAAACCTGGCCCAGAAAGCCACCAACAACCTGGGTTGCCACAACACCATCAGGCCCTGCCACTGCAACCGGCAAAGCCGCAATACCGGCAACGGGAATATTGGAAAGAAGCCCGCCAAAACCAATAGGAATAAGCAAAAGCGGTTCAAACTTCTTAACAATACCAAGCCACAAAATAAATAAGCAAACAACAATCATTACCGCTTGTTGCCAAACGATATTATAAAGCCCTGTTGTATGCCAAAGATTTGTTAAAGCATTTAATATATCCATTTTATCGCCTCTTATTTAATTGTTGCAATCAAAGTGCCGGTTTGCAAGGTATCGCCGTTTTTAACAGCAAAGGAAACTTTACCATCAGCCGTTGCCTTAATTTCGGTTTCCATTTTCATAGCTTCCATAACCATAATAGGCTGGGAGTTTTTAACGCTTGCGCCGTCAGCTACTAAAAGTTTTAAAACAACGCCCGGCATTGGGGCTTTAACTTCAACTCCGCCACCAGCGGTATTTGCTTTAGGAGTGCTGGCTTTTTCTAAACCTTCTTTAACATTAAAGGCAAAAGTTTCGCCGTTAATTGTGGCCTTATCGCCGTTAAGTTCAACTCCGTAGGCTTCGCCGTCAATAGTAATAGTAAACGCATTACCGCCAAGTTTTGCACCGGCAGAGGTGCTAGATTTCTTTTCAACCTGGCATTTTGCTTTACCAAGCAAGAAATCAAGCCCTTTGTTTACGCCGTTTGCCGCATCATTACAGGCAGCAACAATAAATATATTTTCATCCGTTGTGGGCAAATTATTTTTTTCCAAAAGTTCTTTTGCCACTTTAACGCCTTTTGTTTTATCGGCGTCGTTTAATTCTAAAACGGTTTTTGTTGTAGGTTCTTTCTTCATATAAGCAGAAGCAAGTTTAACAAGTTCTGGGTCTGCCGGGGCAGGGGTTTTACCAAAATAACCAAGAATCATATTTGCATACCCTGGGGCAAAGCGTGTCCAAGGGCCTTCCGGGCTAAGAACATTTTGCATAGATTGCTGAATATAAAATTGGCTTACCGGGGTGACCGAAGTGCCAAAACCGCCCCTTCTAACAACTTCTTCCATAGCAGCTAAAATCTTTTCATATTTATCCATTTGGCCGACTTCTCTAAGTTGTCTTGTAGCATTGGTTAAAGCGCCGCCGGGTAAAGGGGAAAAAGGAATCATCGGTTCAACCTTCATAGCTTCGGGTTTGATGATATAATCTTTCATACATTCTTTTAAAACATTTTCTGCTTTTCTTATTTTATCAATATCAATATCTAAAGTATAATCGCTGCCGCGTAAAGCATGCCACATAGAAATAAGATCCGGCTGGCAAGTACCACCACTGACAGGGGCCATAGATAAATCAAGGCTATCAACACCGCCTTCAATAGCGGCTAAGTAGCAGGCTAGTCCCGTTCCGGCGGTTTCGTGGCTGTGGAAGACTACTTTAACTTCCGGCGGTAAAATCTTTTTTGCTCTTTTAATGGTTTCTCTAACGGTTTGCGGGGTGGAAGTGCCCGAAGCATCTTTAAAGCAAACGCTATCAAATTCAATACCGCTCTTAATGATATTCTTTAAAACGCCTTCATAAAATTCAGGTGTATGGAATTTGCCCGTTTTATCCCAATTAGGCGCTAAGGACATCATTGTGATTGTAACTTCGTGTTTAAGTCCAGCTTCTTTAATACATTTACCGCTGTAAATAAGGTTATTTACATCATTTAAAGCATCAAAGTTTCTAATTGTGGTTAAGCCGTGTTTTTTAAAAGTTTGGGCGTGTAATTTAATAACATCGGAAGGTTGGGAGTTAAGACCTACAACATTAACGCCTCTAGCTAAACTCTGCAAATTTACTTCCGGGCCGACGGCTTTTCTAAAAGCATCCATAACATCATAGGGGTTTTCATTATTAAACATTAAAGCTGATTGGAAGGTTGCGCCACCGGCACTTTCAAAGTGTCTAACACCTGCTTCTTTAGCGGCTACAACTGCGGGCAAGAAATCCTCGCTTCTAACTTTTGTGCCGTAAACTGATTGAAAGCCATCTCTAAAGGCTGTTAACATAAAATTTATTTTTTTCATTTTTTATCTCCTATTTTGCAAAATGTTTAGCTAAGGCTATTGCCAAAACTTTTTTAATTTTATCATCGCTATTTTTTGTTATTGTTTGAACTTTGGCTACCGGTTCCGGGAAATATTTATTTAAAACTCTAACCATAGCGGCCAAAACTTTCATAACAATAAGTAAGATTATTAGGAAGGAAAATACCATCCCCATACCCATAATCATTAACTCAAGACCTTTTTCAAGTAATTCCATACTTTACTCCATATCACCTATATTTACAACTTTATTATCCAGCAGCAGTTGCCCTTTATCATCTAAGCCGTGGCAGATGCCGCAAAATTCTTTATTATCAACTACTATTTTTATTTCCTTGTTTACAAAAGGAAAATCTTTTAAAAATTCTTCTTTTATGGCTTTAAAACCCTGCTTGCATACTTGTGGGTAATAAATATTAAATCTATTTATAATTTCCCTTAAAACATCTTCTTTTTTTACTTCTATACCAAGCATTTTTAAGGAAACAGCCGGTTTGGGACTATCAATTTTTTCTTGCGCTATATTTACGCCAACGCCAATAACCACGCCGCAAAGTCCCCCCTCTTTAAAAACCGCTTGGCTTAAAATACCGCAAATTTTTTTGCTTTGACACAAAATGTCATTGGGCCATTTTAAAACTGCTTCTTTTGCGCCAAAACTATGCAAAGTTTTTAATACGCTTAAAGCCATTGCTTGCGTTAAAGAACCTAAAAAATCAATTTTAAAGTTTTTTGGTTTTACAACTAAACTAAAATAAAGCCCACCTTCAGCGGAAAGCCAAACTCTTTCTTTTCTGCCTCTGCCAGCTGTTTGCGTTTTAGCAAGAACAATTTGGCCATCGGCAAGGGCATCAAAATTTTGGCAAGCATAAGTATTAGTTGAGGGCAAAACCTCAAAACTTAAAATATCCATTATTAATATTTTATCAAAATTTGGCGTAGCAAAACAGCCCCCTTATTTTTATATAATATAGTATGGTGAATATATGACAAATCATTTAGTTTTATGGATAGTTTTTTGGGTAGTAGTAGTCTTAGCACTTTTTATAGATTTAGTGGTGCTAAACAAACATCACGGCAAAGTAAGCATTAAAGAAGCTCTTACTATGGTTTGTGCGTGGGTTTCGCTTGCTTTAGTTTTCGGCGGAGCAATTTGGTGGGTGCACGGCAGCACGCAAGCCTTGGAATATTTAACAGGTTATCTTATAGAATACTCGCTTTCTATAGATAATATGTTTGTTTTTATTATGATTTTTGGTTATTTTGCCGTGCCGCGCCAGTCTCAGCCAAAAGTGCTTATTTGGGGCATTTTGGGCGCAGTAATAATGCGCTTTATTTTTATTTTTGTAGGTGTTCAACTAATAACAAAATTTAGTTTTATGATTTATCTTTTCGGCGCCTTTCTTATCTACACAGCGCTTAAAATGTTTATTCACAAAGAAGAGGAAACTAAAGATTTAAGCAAAAACCCACTACTAAAATTTGCAAAAAAACTTATCCCTTTTAAAGATGATTACCACGGCGATAATTTTTTTACAAAAATAAACGGCAAACTTTTTGCTACCCCCTTACTTGCCTGTGTTTTTGTTATTGAAGGCAGCGACCTTATTTTTGCGCTTGATTCTATACCTGCCGTTTTATCTATAACGCAAGATACTTTTATTGTTTATACTTCTAATATATTTGCAATTATCGGGCTTCGCTCTTTATACTTTTTACTTGCCGGTATGGCTAGCAAATTTGAATATTTAAAATACGGCATTGCTCTAATTTTGGGCTTTGTCGGTTTAAAAATGGTGCTTGCAAGCGTGGTGCACTTGCCGATATGGCTATCGCTTTTAGTAATAGCAAGCATTTTAACAGGCACAATTTTAATTTCTTTATATTTGCAAAAGCATAAAAAAATTTGATATGCTTTTTAATACGATATATAGCAAACCCGGGGGCGACTAGTTTTGACAGATAACTCTGAGGCTTGCTTGCAGGTAGCGGTTAGCCAGGCCGCTTAAAATAGGGCTACAATAATAGTTGGCAACAACTACAACAACAACGTTTGGGCTACTGCCTAAACCCGAAGCTTTTGTATTGACGGGATGCAAAAGCACTCGGTCAAGAAATCCGTCTGCTGCAGGAAAGGTTCGTTTAGCCTAATCTTGCTTAAGACAAAGTAAACAAGTAAAGCAGCAGCAGCCTTGGGCACGCGGCTTTACTACAAAACCAAGGCTAAACCTGTAGTAAGTAAGTTATAAGGTTGTTTGGACGCGGGTGCGAATCCCGCCGCCTCCACTTTATTTTGTTAATAGGGAGTTTAATTTTTATGGCAAATATTCACTTTGGAACAGATGGCTGGCGCGGCATAATCGCGTGGGATTTCACTTTTGATAATGTTAGAACTATGGCCCAAGCTTTAGCCGATTTTATAAGTATCAATATGCCTTCTAATATGGAAGATAAAACAAATCTTGTAGCCGTGGGTTATGACAGAAGATTTTTATCCGAAAAATTTGCCTCTGATATTGCAAGTATTTTAAAATTAAATAAACTTGATGTGGTGCTTTTAGATAGCCCCGTGCCAAGCCCTTTAATGAGCGTTTTAAGTTCTACAAAAGTGTGGATATCTATAATGGTAACTGCCAGCCATAATGCCCCCCATTATAATGGCATTAAAATTAAACTTAACGGCGCGCCTATACCGACAAAACTAACTAAAGAAATTGAAGAACTTTTATATCAAAAACCGGTTATGTATATCCCGGGCCACAATGTTGCGCCGACAAAAGGTTTGCAAAAAAACTATTTTAAATATATTTCTTCTAAAGTAAATTTAAAGAAGATTGCTTTGCTTAAAGGCAAAATTGCCGTTGATTATATGCACGGCAGCGCAAGCACTTATCTTGAACAAATTTTAGGCGATAAAAAGATCCTTTCTTTAAGAAGCGATGTTGACCCGACTTTTGGCTCCGTTGCGCCCGAACCAAAGGAAAGCAACTTAAGTGAACTTAAAAAACTTGTAGTTAATAAAAAGTGTTTAATGGGTATAGCTTTTGACGGAGACGGCGATAGAATTGCCTTTATTGATGAAAAAGGCAAATATATAAGCCCCTGTCTAATTTCGGCCGTGGCTTTAGATTATTTAGTTAAACATAAAAAATTAACCGGTAATGTGGTGCAATGTGTTTCTATGGGCTATTTAACCAAGAGAATTGCCGAAAAACACGGCCTTGGTTTTGAGGAAGTGCCCGTCGGTTTTAAAAATATTGCTGAGAAAAACGCCTTTGAAGATATTGCCTTTGGCGCAGAAGAATCCGGCGGCTACTTCTTTAAAGGCCTTTTGCCGGAAAGAGATGCAATAACCTTTGCCCTCTTTATTATGGAAGTTATGGCAAACACCAAAAAATCTTTAAGCCAACTTTGCCAAGAAGTGCAAAAAGAATATGGCGCAAGCGTGTTTTTAAGAAGAGATTTTGAGTTAACAAAAGAACTTGAGAAAACAAATTTTAACGAAAAATTTAAAAAGAAACTGCCTAAAAAAATCTTAAATCTTTATCCCATAAAAAATATTTCTATGATAGACGGCATAAAAATTACCCTTGATAAAGGCGACTGGGTTTTGCTTAGACCCTCAGGTACGGAGCCAAAACTTAGAATTTACGCAGAAACCCCCTCTAAAAAACAAACAGAAGAACTTTTAGATTGGGCTCAAAAAACTGCCGCTTCCATAAAATGAAAAAGATTATAATAGTTGATGATTCCGCCGTTTTAAGAGTAAGTATAAAACAAGCTCTTGAAAGTTTTAATTACGAAGTTATCGGCACGGCTGAGGGCTCTAAAGAATTATTTAATCTACTAAATAAAAATATCAAACCGGATTTAATTTTGCTTGATATGTTTTACCCTAACGAAAATGGAATAGATATTTTAAGAAAACTAAAAAAAGATTTTGCGCCGGTAAAAGTTCTGGTAGTAACCGCTATGAACGAAGAAGCCTTAAACAAACAAATAAAACAACTTGGGGCAGACGATATTTTATATAAACCCTTTGATATGGACGATCTTACTTTTGCAATAAGAAAAATCTTCCTCTAAATTATTTTTTATTTTCAGCAGTAGCAGTCGTATTGCTTAAATTAAGAGGCAGGGAAAACCAAAATAAAGTTCCTTTGCCAAGTCCTGCGCTTTGCGACCAAATAACGCCTTTATGCGCTTCAATAATATCTTGCGCTATTGATAAACCAAGCCCCCAACCAAGCGATTTGTGTTCATCGTCAAGGCTTTCAGCCTGGTTAAACTTCTCAAAAATTTTAACCCTATCCACATGCACAATACCTTTGCCGTTATCGCGGATAAAAGTTCTTATATGGTCCCCCTCCACATGATAGCTTATTTCCACCGAGCCCCCTTCACTAGTAAACTTAATTGCATTGGCAACTAAATTATTTAAGACCTGGGCCAAGCGTTCTCTATCGGCATAAATTTCAATATCTTCCGGGTAGTTTATTCTATGCAAAACCACCCCTTTCTTTTGCGCTAAGATATCATACTGGGCGCAAATTTCATCAACAAGTTTGTTATAAACAAATTTATAAGGATTTATTTTTAAATGCCCCGAAGCAGAAATTGAAGCATCCACTAAATCAGATAGCAAAACGCCCATATGGGCAGCAGAACGCTCAAGAGTGTGCAAAATTTTCTTTTCCTGCTCGTCTTTAGAATCTTCCAAAAGCATTGTCGTATAACCTTGCACGGCAGTAAGAGGCTGCCTTAAATCGTGGGCCACCATAAACATAAATTTTGACTTGGTTTCATTTAGCCTAGCTTCTTGGCGATATCTAAAAGCAATACGCTCAACGGCCTGTTCCAAATATTTTATACGCTTTTCTTTAGTTTGAACTTCCTTTGCATAACGCTTCTGCGTTTGGCATTTGCAACATCTAAAAAAAACTATCAGTAAAACTAAACAAACTATCAAAATTATATTTAATATCATAAAAACCTTCCTAATATATACTAACAAATTATTTAACTTATGATACTGCTTTTTTAAAATTTGCCTTGGTAATTTGGCCTTCCCTTATAAAAAGTATTTCCTCTTTTGTCATATCTATTACCGAGGAGGCTTGCCCGAGGCTTAAGCCTTCTATTATGGCAATACCTTGTGGTGCAAAAACTTTTGTTATAACTTCTAAATCGGGGTTATAACCCTGCCCGTGTTTGTTTGCGCTACTGGCAAAAAGCCCCGTATCAAGCTCTTGCATTATTTTTAAAAGTAAATCATTATTTGGCACCCTTAGACCTATAGTTTGGCTTGGCAAAAAAGTTTTTGCAAGTTCAGTCGCATTTAAAACTAAAGTTAAAGCACCCGGCCAAAAAGTTTCTGCGGCTTTCAAGGCTTTTTCATTAAATACAGCATATTGTAAAGCCTGCTTAAAAGTGCATAAAACTTGCGGCGGTTTTGCCTGGGGATTTGCTTTTGTCTTATTTAGCGTTTCTAAAGCGTTTTTTGCCGTAGTTAAACAAACTAGGCCATAGGTTGTATCCGTAGGTAAAACAATACATTTGCCTTGTTTTAAAAGAGTGCAAATTTCCTCAAAGGAAATTTCTTTACCAGTCGTTAGATTCTTCACTTTCTTCCTCTTTTGTTTTAGAAGAGCGGGCATCTAAAATAACCACAAACTCGCCAAGTATTTTTTTACGCTTTTCAAGATTATTTATAACTTCGTCTAAAGTTCCGCTTAAATATTCCTCAAAAGTTTTGGTAATCTCGCGTGCAAGAACGCAGGTTATATTGCTGTCAAAATTTTCTTTAACAAGTTTTAAAAATTTAACAATTCTATAAGGCGATTCATAAACAACTACAGGTTTTTCAAGTTCAAAAGCACTCTTTAAAAGTTTAACAATTTTGCCCGGTTTCCTTGAAGTAAACCCTAAAAACACAAAACCACCGCCCCCAACGCCACTTGCGCTTAAAGCGCAAGTTAAAGCACTAGGACCGGGCAAGGCGCAAACTTTAATACCAAACTCTCTTGCTCGGCGCACCAGCTGCCAGCCCGGGTCCGAAATACAAGGCGTGCCTGCATCGCTTACAAGGGCGCAAACTTTGCCCCCTTTAAGCAAATTTAAACAATTTTCCACAGAGAATTTATCCCCTTCGTGATAGCGCAAAGTTTTTGTAGAAATACCAAAATTATCAAGAAGTTTTTTTGTCTGGCGGGTATCTTCGCACAAAACAAAATCGGCCTGCTTTAAAACATCTAAAGCGCGCAAAGTTATATCTTGCAAATTGCCTATAGGCGTCGGAACTATATAAAGCATAAAATATTTTACCAAAACTATATTCATATTTTATAAAATATATAGATATAAAAACAAAATAAATTACGGAGGTTCCCACAAGAACAGATGGAAAGACTTAAGTTTAACACTACGCTCATTATTTTGAGTATCGTTGTGCTAACGGCCCTTTGTACCTGGTTTATACCGGCAGGGCAATATGACAAAACAAATATAGACGGCAGGTCCGTTTTAGTTGAAGGTTCCTATCACAGGATAGCATCTTCCCCTCAAACTCCCTTTGATGTGCTAAAAGCACCCATGAAAGCTTTTGAACGCACACAAACGGCAGAAATTATTGCTTTTCTTTTGATAATCGGCGGCGCTTTTATGATTGTAGAAAAAAGCCAAGCCATAACTATTGCAATAAAACACATAAGCACTTATTTTTCGAAATATAAAATACTAAAAACTTTCTTTATACCTTTAAGTATAATTATGTTCTCTCTAGGTGGAGCAACTTTTGGTATGTGCGAGGAAGTTTTAATTTTTATACCAATTTTTATGCCCCTTGCCCTATCTCTTGGTTATGATAGCGCGCTTGGTATGTTAATACCATTTTTAGGTGCAGGTGCCGGTTTTGCAAGCGCTTTTATGAATCCTTTTACTCTCGGTATCGCACAAGGTATTGCCGAACTTAAAATGTATTCCGGCTTAGATTTAAGAATAGTTATTTGGGTTGTTTCCACTTTAATTGCAATTATATTTGTTAGTCTTTATGCCCAAATAATTGCAAAGCACCCACAAAAAAGTTTAACTTATGAGTTTGATAAAGAAAGAGCAAAAGAACTACACTTAAACACAAATAAAAACGAAAAGTTTAAACTTTCCCATAAACTTGTTTTAATTGCTTTCTGTGCCACAATGATTTTGCTAGTTATAGGCGTATTAAAATATGAGTGGTATATAACAGAAATTGCGGCTTTATTCTTTGGCCTTGGTATTATTTCTGCAATTTGCGCTAAGATGAGCGTGAGTGAAGCCACCACCGCTTTTTATGACGGCGTCAGAGGTATGGCGGAAATTTGTTTCCTGCTTGCCCTTGCTACTTCTATCGTGGTTATTGCCGAAAACGGCCATATTTTAGATACCTGCTTGCATTATATGGCAAGTTTAATTTCACATTTACCTTCTGTAATTGCTTCTTGGGCGGCTTTTGTTTTGCAAGCGGTAATAAACTTTTTTATACCCTCTGGTTCGGGCAAGGCAGTTTTAACTATGCCGCTACTTGCGCCTTTATCGGACTTAATTGGAATTACCCGTCAAACAATGGTGCTTGCGTATCAATTTGGCGATGGGTGGACTAATCTTTGTATCCCCACCAGCCCTGTTACTATTGCAGTTTTAGGGCTTGCCAAAATATCCTACCAAAAGTGGCTTAAATTTGTTTGGCCGCTTATTGCAGTATGGTTTTTAATGTCCTTTGGCTTTTTGGCCTATGCAACCTTAACACATTGGCAGTAGATTTTAAGGCCGTTCTCTTTTTTGAGGGCGGCCTTTATTTTTATGTTTAAAGAAAGTATAAAAGTTTTAAATTATTTTAATTTTTGGGACTATGCTGTTTTTGCTTTGGTTCTGCTTTGCACGCTTTCTTTTGTTATTTACGGCTATTATAAGCGCAAACAATCTAGCGATAAATTTATTGATTATATGTTAATGGGCAGGCATTTAACTTTGCCCCTTTTTATTGCTACCCTTGGCGCAAGTTGGTATGGCGGAATTTTTGGCGTTAGCGAAATAACTTTTAATTACGGCATTTACAATTTTATTACCCAAGGCTTCTTTTGGTATATTGCCTATATCATTTTTGCACTTTTTATGGTAGATAAAATTAAAAAATACCAAAGTTTAACTTTGCCCGAAATGGCAGGACAAATGTTTGGCCCGCGCGCCCACAAAACTTGTGCCGTTTTTACTTTTTTTAATGTTTTGCCTATTGCTTATGTTTTAAGTCTTGGGGTATTTTTACATTTATGTTTTGGCATTTCAACCTTATGGGGTATGATTATAGGCACAAGTTTTGTGTGCCTTTATGCAAGCTGGGGCGGTTTAAGGGCGGTGGTTTACTCCGATGCGGTGCAGTTTAGTGTTATGTGTCTATCTGTTTTGTTGGTATTTATTTTTTCCATAAAAACTTTTGGCGGACTTTCCTTTTTAAAAGCAAATTTACCGGCAGAGCATTTTTCTATAACAGGCGGTAATAGTTATTTTAATTTAGCAGTGTGGGGTTTTATTGCCCTTGCAACTTTAGTTGACCCAGCTTTTTACCAAAGGTGCTTTGCCGCAAAAGATATCAAAACCGCCAAAAAAGGTATTTTAATTTGCACGCTTATCTGGTTTTGCTTTGATATCTGCACCACGGCAGGCACACTTTACGCCCGCGCTTTAATACCCCAGGCCACGCCAAGAGATTCCTATTTTATTTACGCTATACAACTTTTACCTGGCGGGCTTAGAGGTTTTTTTGTAGCCGGTATTTTATCTATAATCTTATCTACGCTTGATTCTTTTTTATTTATCGCCTCAAATACTATTGCTTATGATTTACTTAAAAATAAAATAAAAAACAAACTTCTTGCTAGTCAAATTTTCTTTTTTATAATTGCAACTCTTGCAATTAGTTTAAGCATTTTCTTTGAAGGCAGTTTCAAAAAAATTTGGTTTATTTTGGGGTCTTATATGTCGGCTTGCTTACTGGTGCCTTTGGTAATGGGGCATATTTTCCCAAAGAAAATATCAGATAAAACTTTTACTTTTAGCGCAATTATTTCGGCCGTTCTTTTGACCTTATGGGACGGCATTAAAAAACAAGGCTTTCTTGCACAAATTGACGGATTTTATATAGGTGTTTTAACAAATTTGCTATTATTAAGTATTGCTGTTTACAGGAATAAAAAATGCAAAAAATCAAAAATCTTTTAATAATCGCAAACGGACAAGCGGAAACTAAAACATTTATAAAAACTTGCGCCAAAGAAGCCGATTTTATTTTAGCTCTTGACGGCGGAGCAGATACCGCTTTAAAAGCCGGCATAATGCCAAACTTAGTTATAGGCGATTTAGATTCTATTTCGGCTAGGGCCAAAAATAAAATCGGCAAGGAAAAACTTTTAAAAGTTTCAAGACAAGATAATACCGATTTAGAAAAAGGGCTTGATTTTGCGCGTTATTTAAAAGTGCCTAGTATTACAATAATTTGCGCTAGTGGCGGGCGGCTAGATTTTACTTTAAGCAATTTTTCCTCGGTATTTAGTTATATTGATAAAGCACAAATTATTTTTAAAACAAGTGCTTGCGATATTTACCCAATCAAAAAAAACACAAAATTTACCTGTAAAAAAGGCGCAAAAGTTAGTTTAGTGCCAATGGGAACAACAACGGGACTCACCTTGAAAAATTTAAAATATACTCTAAAAAATGCCTCTTTTAAGATAGGGCAAACAGCCGTAAGCAATATTGCCCTAAAAGATAAATTTGAAGTTTCCTTCACAAAAGGCCAATTACTTGTTATTATAAATAGATAATAAAAAAGAACCTTTGATACCTAAAATATAGATCAAAGGTGCTTATAAAAGATACTATATTTTAATTTTTATCTTCTGAGTAATACTTGCGGTAATACCCGTATTCCCCGTAAGTCGTGCCGGACTTATAGCAATCGTTCAAAATACCGCCAATAACCTTGACATTAGCTTGTTTTAAACGCTCTAAAGTAAACATAGCACTTTTAATAGGGGTCTTTCCTTGACGGGCAGTAAAAACTGCTCTGGGGATAATTTGGCCCCAAATAAAAGTATCTGCAACCGGCAAGGAAGCAGGGCAGTCAACAATTATCAAGTCAAAAGATTTAGTAAGTTTTTCTATTAACTCTTTTAAAAGCGGGGTGCTAAGTAATTCAGAAGAGTTAGCAGGGCGCGGACCTGAAGTTAAAACAGATAAACCCTTAACATCTGTTTTTTGGATATTATTTTCAAATTTATCTAAAACATTTTCACTTGCCCAAAGGGAACTTAAACCCTTCTCATTAGAAAGTCTAAAAATTCTATGCAAACGCCCGCGTCTTAAATCGCCGTCAATTAAAAGTACTTTTTTACCAATTTGCGCAAAAGCCGTAGCTAAAGAAGAGGAAAAGAAAGATTTTCCTTCTCCCTGTAAAGAACTTGTTATAAGCAGAGTTTTAATTTGACCGGCATTTAAGGAAAAACTGAGCATTGTGCGGATATTTCTGATATTTTCCGCTGTTAGAACATTGCCTTCTTTAAGCATAATGCGGTAATCTTCAAAACCTTTCTTTTGCTTTTCGTGTGGAACAAAACCCAGCAAAGGTATTTTAAACTTATCTTCAATATCTTTAGCGGTTTTAGTTGTTTGATCCAAAAAGTCTATAAGAAAACTTATCAAAATTCCTAAAATACATCCTGCAAAAAGGCCTATTGCTATATTTAAAAGTTTGCGCGGTCTATAAGGTTTTAAAGGGACGCTGGCTTCATCAATAATACGGATATTATTGGCAGAAAACTGACCGGATAAATCAATTTTAATACTTTGCAAAAGTCTTTTAGTTTCCCTTTCTATAGTTTTTTGTATGGCTTCAAGTTTCTTTCTAACGGCAATAACTTCCGGGTGGTTATTGGTATATTTGCCAAGAAGTAAAGAAAGTTGACTGGAAGTTTCCATTTCTTCCCTTTTGAGACCTTTAATAAAATCACTATTAATAATTTGAGGTAAAGAGTTTAAAAGTTCTTTTTGTTCAGGGCTTTGTTCTGTTGTTTCTAAAGCTGTTAAAACCTCACTTGCCATAGAAAGACGATTTTTTACATTTTGCTCAGTAAAAGATTTTGAAAGATAATTTGCAATTTTAGCAGCGAGTTTAGGATCATAGGAAGAAATTGTCAAGTTAACTAGTCTAGATCTGGTTACCGGTTCTACCTTGAGAGCATTTTTTAAACTTTTCCAATTTGTTGAAAATTCCGGTACTTCAATAAGGTTTAAATCTTTATAAACCTTTTCAAGCAAGGTTCTAGTTTCAAGCAACTGATATTGCGTGCGGTAATAATCTTCATCACTGGTCCAAGAGCCAAAAGAAGTTTGATCTATTCTACCGGAATTTTCCCTATCAATCATCATCAAAACAGAAGCCTTGTAGCGCGGTTGCATCAAAATATTAACAATAACTGCCCCTAAAATGCCTAAAAAGGCAATAATCGCAATTAAACGCCAATGTTTTAAAAGAGATTCAAAATAAAAGGAAAGATCCAAACTTTCTTCTTGATTATTAGTATCCATAATTATATTACCTGTAAATTAAAATAAACTTTGCGGGACAAACACCACATCTCCGGGTTTTAAAGCAATATCAAGTTGTTTATTTCCTTCTTTAGTAATTTGACTAACATCAACTTCTATTGAGCGTTGGGTGCCATTTTCCATACGCAATATCTTAACCCTTGATACTGCAGCAATATCAGTAAAACCGCCTGCTGAGGTTATCGCCTCAAGCAAAGTCATATTCTTTTCCGGAGGTATTGATATTGAAGAAGGTTTTTTTACCTGGCCTAAAACATATAAAGTTTTATTTGCGTATTCTTTAATTAGAATGGATACAGAAGGATTTTTTAAATAAGATTTTAGCTCTTCTTCAACTTTATTTTCGGCCTGGCTTATATTTAAACCGGCAATTTTGATATTACCAATTAAAGGAAAAGCGATTGTTCCCTGGCTGGATATTCTTAAAGTTCTATCCATATCTTCTTCTTTATAGACTTGCAATTCAACTAAATCGCCAGAGTGTAATAGGTAATCGGAAGATTCTTTTAAAGAAGCAAGTTCATCCGCTATATCTTGCGCGCTGGAATTGACAACTTTATTTTTAACATTTGCCTTTGTATTGCAAGCACTAGTTATGATAAGGGCAAGCAAGGCAATAAGTATTACATTAATTTTTCTTAACATAATAATATTATACTAAATTATTTAGTCAATAAGTAGAACTGGGAAATTTCGCGGTCTTTAGGGTAAATTTTCAAATAGGCCTTTGCAAGTTCATGGGTTTCTTTATTAATTTGCTGTTTTTCTTCTGCACTTATATCTTTGCTATTAGCTGTTTTATATCTTGCGAGTAAAACTCTCTTAATAAAAACCGGCGAAGGATACTTTAAATTAGCCTCAACTTGCTCCATCCTTGTCCTAGGGGCAAATTTACGAGCAAAAACAAAAGCGCGCCAAGTTCTAAAATATTGAATATTACCCCAAAACAAGCCCAAACCTATTAAAACAAGCAAAATCTTAACAAAAAGCGGTATAACAACCTTTTTTATATTCTTATCAAAAGTTTGCATACTGGCAAAAATAAGTAAACAAAAAAATACAAAAGCACAGGCCGGTAAGTGAAAAGGAAAATCTACCAAAGCAGTAAAAGAAAGTCCAACAAGGCCTCCGCAAATTATTGCAAGCCTAAGTTGTTTTTGAGGTTCAAGCGGGGCAAAAAGTTTAAATAGTTTATAAATTATAGCCCCAATCAACATAAATATAATAGTGCCGTAAATATAACCGAAACTTAACAAAAGGTCAAGCCAGTCATTATGTAAATATCTTGGAAAAGCTTTTAAAGATACCTTTAAATAGGCATCAATAGCCGCGCTGAAAGCATCAAAGCCAACCCCTGTCCAAGGGAAATCTTTTAGCATACTAAAAGCAGAGTTATAAAGCAAAAGTCTTGCCTGGTCTGAAAAAGTGCCAAATTGTCTAAGACCAATATCGGAACTATATTTAACTATAAGTAATATAACCCCGCCAAAAACACAAATAGCAAATAACAAATAAATAACCTTATATAATCTTTCTTTACATAAAAATAAGATACTAATGAAGAATATGGTAAATAGCCCTAAAAACATAGCAATAACGCCACCTCTTGAATGGGTAAAGAATACTCCAAAAAACAAGATAACGCTAAAAGTAAAAAACCATATATTCTTGTAGGATAAGCGCAATTTTTGTCCAAAAATAAATCTTGGCAACCACAAAAGTAAAGAAATAAAGAAACTTGCCATCACAAATTGCGAACCATGATTGCGGCTCGTAAAAGGCCCAAAAGAAGAAAACATTGACACCCCCGTAAAAGCATGTATATATTCCCCTTGATGCCAAGTTATGCCTATTAGGCTAATTAAAACGGCACTTATAGTTAAAATAAGGGCAAGAACTTTAATTTCTTTAGTTCTTGCCACTATCTGTATCATAGCAAAATAAAATAAAGTTAAAGAAAACAGCCAAGAAAGCCCTTCCAAAGTATAATATCTACACAAGGTAAAAGGCAAAAAAGCCGGTTTTTGTAAAAAATTATGTTGGTTTAATAATTGCAGCAAGGCAAGCAAAATAATAAACCCCAGCACAACTAAAATTCTTTTTGAAAGGCCTGTAAGACAAAAGTGTTGCTTTTTAAATAAGATAAAAAAGCCAAAAGCAAGACATATGCTGTTAAATATTAAAAGCCCCCAAGGCTCTGCCCCGCCAAAAGCAAGCGGTATCACGAATGCCAAAAAAGCAAAAACCAAATAACAATAAAACTTCATATAGTCTATTTTATAAAATTTAGTCTTTTCTTGCTATTTCTTATTTTTTTTGCTATATTGGAAACGGGAGAGTTGCCTAAAATTCATAAAATAGGAGCTCTTTTTATGATTATTACTGATTTATCCCAAACTACCCCTCTAAACAAAACCATAAACTTAAAGGATGTCGCTTTGCATATTGGCATTAGCAATTGCCTAAGTCTCCTTACCACCGGAACTTTTACAGGCACCCCCAAACTCGAAATTTCCCAAGACGGAACCAACTTTTACCCTCTTTATAACGAAGAAAATGAGCAAATTGCCCTTGAAGCAGATAAAATTATTTTTTTAAACTTTGCTAATTTATTTGTAAGAGTTGATTTAACAGATGTAAGTTCAGAAGATTTAAAAGTTTCTATCCAATAGGTGCGCTATGCGAGGACAATTTATTCAAAATATAGTTTTGCCCGGTTTAGTATTTCCAAGTTCTTTTGCAAAAAAGGGCGGAGAAAGCAAATGGTCTGGCAAACCTATAGACTGGTCTGATATACGCAAAGACTGCCCTGCAAACTCTATCGCCTTATACGCAGGTGTTAAAGCCGATTATAGCCAATACGATAATCTCGGCTTTACGGCAACGATGAGTGCTAGTGATTTAACTATTGTTGGTAGTCCTACGATAAATAATGGTATCGCTAGTGGATTTAGCACTAGCGATTATATTGAAACAGCGCAATCTTTCAATATAACTGACATTTTCCACATACATGTCACAGTAGATAATTTCTCTGCTTCGGGCAGTTCACAATTCATTTTTGGATTGTTAGGGGAAAATTATGCATTTGGACTATATTTCGGAAATACTGCTACAGGTATTTCAGGCATTTTTGGTGGTAGCAATTATTGGACTGGGTTAGCATCAGGCCTTAATGTTGGCGCACCATTAAATATTGATTTTAGTGGCAATGGGACTGATTTTACTTGTACTATCACGCAAGGCAGTTATACAAAAACTTCAACTAAAGCAATAGCAGATAGTGATATGACAGGAAATTATTATTTAAGATTAGGATTTAGGCAATCTTCGCAAGCTTTCTCAACCGGTTCAATAGACTTAAACAATACCTATGTAAAAGTAAATGAAGAATATTTCCTTGCACCATATAATGCCAATGGTTATAAAGTATATATTGACGAAACATTATACGGCACATACAATAGTAGCGCACAATGCTCTATAACCTGGAGTGAATATACCGCAACCGCAGGGGAAGCAATTACAACACCTAGCGATTTGACGGCTCATAAAATATGGATAGAACCCGCAACTGACGGAAATAATATAACCCAATTGATATGCCAAAGAGTTGCCACCGAAGGAACAGAACAGCAAGGGATTCTATGGATACATTTTAATCTGAGCAATAAAATAAAGATAGCAAGTATGGTTTCTTCAAACAATTATAGAAATGCACAACTATTGGCTATTACGGCTAAAAATAACAAAATATTTATAGATACAAATGCCAATAGTGCTTTTTTATATTGCTCTAATTTAGAATATCTGCCTACTCTTTACGGAGACGGCGTATCAAATTATGATTTAGGAGCCATTTTTGATACTTGTTCAAAAATTAAACGGGTTTCTTTATCTGCCATAAAAATTACCTCTTCCTCTTTTATGTTTAATTATTGCGATAATCTTGAAAACATAAAATATAATAATGTTGTTGTAAACTTAAACGCGAATTCGCTTAATAATATGTATAGGAGTTGCTATAAGTTAAAAAACCTATTACCCTCAATATATAATGCTAATATAACACAGGCAACAAATTATATTACAAATGCTTCAAATTTACAAAATATTATTATAGATGCCAGAGCAGCAATCAATCTAACAAGAATAGGAACATACGGCACAAGCACCTATTTTATGGACGGACTTAAAGGTCTGCGTGTATCAAACGAGGCACCTTTCAACAATGCGACATCACCGCAGATTGATGTATCTTATACAGGGCTTGATCGCGCTGCTTTAGTGCAACTATTTAATGATTTGCCTAGCGTTTCAAGCGGACAGATTATCAATATAACAGGTTGCACGGGTAGCGAAGATTTGACTGCAGCCGATATTGCTATTGCCGAAAACAAAGGTTGGACTATAACGAAATAATATTAAAACTAAACCCCATTTTAAACGGGGTTTAGTTTTTTAACTAGTTCAAATACTGCTGAAACAGCACTTTGCATACTATAATATTTATATTCTCCCAAACGCCCTATAAAATAAATATTTTTTTCTTTTTTGGCAAGTTCTAAATATCTTTTATATAAAGTTTCATTTTCTTGTTTGGGAATAGGATAAAATCTTTCATTTTTACCAAGTTCAAAACCAGAAGGATATTCATAGGCAATGGTCGTCTTTTTATTATTTTGGGCTAAAAAATGTTTAAACTCGGTTATTCTTGTATAAGGTTCTTTACTGGTATAATTTACTACGGCAACACTTTGAAATTTTTCTTGCGGTAAAGTTTCAAATTTAAAATCTAAACTGCGGTAAGGCAAAGCACCAAGTTTATAATCAAAAAACTCATCAATAGGGCCACTATAAAATAAACGCTCATATTTAACATTTTTTAAATCTTTAAACTCCGTATTTAACTTCACTTCAATATTCGGATGATTTAAGATATTCTCAAACATTTTTGTATAACTCGGCATAGGTATAGCCTGATATTTTTCGGTAAAGTAGCCGTCATAATAACTTGTATAAACAGGAACTCTGGCTAAAGCGTCACCACCTAAATCTTCCGGCTTAAAACCCCATTGTTTTAAAGTATAGTGAGAAAAAATATTTTCATAAACAAAATTAGCAAGTTCTTTTAAATCAGTATCAGCAGATTTTTTAAGTTCCAAAATAGGTACTTTTTTATTTTCGCCGTAATTTAAAATAAGTTTTTCTTTAAAAATTTTTGCTTTCGGTTCTTCAAATAAAATATCTATTGATGAAAGATTAAAGGGAATAGGAACTTCTTTGCTGTTAATTTTTGTGCGCACTTTATGGATGTATTCATGCCAAGTTGTAAAACGGGATAAAAAGCACCAAATTCCCTCATCGTCCGTCCTAAAAATATGCGGCCCGTATTTGTGGATATTTATGCCGCTTTCATCAAAATAATCATAGCAATTCCCGCCGATATAACTTCTCCTGTCAATAACAAGCACGCTTTGGCATTTTTCAGCCAAAAGCCGAGCTAAAACAGCTCCACTTATACCTGTACCTACGATTAAATTCTGATATTTTTCTGACATACAATAATATTATCCTAAAAAATTAAACTATTTTCAATAAAACATAAACCAAATTTTGATTTATAACATTTGATATTATCAACCTAAACTAACCACAATGGCCGCGAGCAATTTCTCTGAGTTTTTGACGGCCTTCATATACAGAAAAGCAACGAGAAAATCCCTGCATGCCAGAGTGAGTAGTTTTTTAATTAAATTGCTAATGAAAGTTTTAGCAATTTGTTACCATATGGTAGTTTGTGGCATAATTTACTAGTCACAACAAATCTTATATAATATTAAAATTTAAGATGCAATAGAGACTAATATATGTATTATATGAAAGTGTGTATTAATAAAAAATACTGGAAAATCCGCGTAAAACAATAAAAATATTTAAAATATAATTAAATCTTGAACAATTTTTTAATTAATCTTTTCATTTTGTTTAAAATATGTTGCCATAATGGGCAGTAAGTTAATTGTGTTATTAAACTATTTATTGATTCTTTTTGATAGCGTTCAAAAAATCCCGTCCGTTTAGGATGAGGTCTAACCGAAATTTTATAATAGGGATTGTATTTAATAATTTTATTTAAAGGCACTTCTTTATAAACTAAATTTTCCTTTAATTTATCAAAAATTTCTTCTGCTTTTTTATTATTTGTAAAAATAACCGAAAGGCCATTTTTATCAAACATTTCAGGCGCATAGTCAGAACATCCCCAAGCATCACCGATAGTAAAATCAGAATATCTATTACTTCCTTTAAACCTGCATTCGTGGCAAGAAGGTCTGCTAAAAAGAGAGGCTCCAAAACCTATGCGAAAAGGTGACATTTTTTTGTTTTGAGGTTTTACATTGCCATTATCAAAATAAAAATAAAGTTTAGATTTATTCCAACCATCTTTTTTATCTCTAAAATCAATTTTTCTTATTTGTTCTATAGGATAATTTTGTTTTAAAAATCTTTCCCACACTTTAGGACTAGGAGTGCTGTGGCAAATAATATCTGCAGTTAACAAATTATCATAATTTTTACCAAGAAAACTCTTAAGCCCTGCAATTTGACAAGGCGTACCGGTATATAAAACCTGTTTTCCTTTTTCTAAAAACTTTTTGGCTTCTTTAAAAGTTTCAAGAGTATTACTTTGCACATATTTTGAACGGCGTAAAATATCCAAATCGTCTTTTTTATCTACAAAGCGGTGGTAAACTTCCCAATTTTTATTAAAAGCCGCTCCAAATACTACCCCATTTTGTGCTAAAACATAATCG
>JAFQAA010000078.1 GCA_017417005.1 Elusimicrobiaceae bacterium
ATATCAGTTACTCAGAAAAAATGGGATTAATGATAACTAGGTTCTTAAACGCAGATTTATCTTGCTTTGAAACAGCTTATAATGACTTCTTTTTTGCATATGGTTTTGAACTGATAAAAGAATATGTACCCAATGTAAAAAGAAGCGGAAGAACTTATAAAGCTTGTTGCCCTTTTCACAAGGAAAAAACCCCCTCCTTTTCCATTTCGCCGGACAAGGGATTATTTTATTGTTTCGGTTGTCAGGCAGGCGGTGATATTTTTGAATTTTTAATGCGTATTGAAAATTTATCTTTTAACGAGGCCGCAAAAAAACTGGCCCAAAGGGCCGGTATTGAATGGAAACCATTTCAAGAAATGAGTGAAGAGGAAAAAAAGCGCGCCCAATATTACAAAATAATGCTTTTTGCAAAAGATTTTTACCACCAGCAACTTTTATCTACCCAGGGAACAGCAGCAAGAAATTATATTAAAGAACGCAATTTAACAAAAGAAACAACTATCAAATTTGGCCTTGGACTAAGTTTTTTTAACGGACTAGTCGCAAAAGCAAAAACACAAGGTTTTGACGAGCAAGATTTAAAAACTTTGGGTCTTGCAAACTATGCCGGAAGCGATTATTTTAAAAATCGCCTAATGTTTCCTATCTTTAACCATAGGGGCGAAGTTGTTGCCTTTGGCGCCAGAGTTCTTGGCGAGGGACAGCCAAAATATTTAAACTCGCCGGAAACACCTTTATTTTCCAAAAGCCGCATTTTATACGGCCTTAATTTTGCAGGTCCTAGCATTAGAAAAGAAGATTTTGTTATCTTGCTTGAGGGGTATATGGATGTTATCGGCGCACATCAGGCAGGTGTGGAAAATTGTGTTGCACCGCTTGGAACTTCTTTTACTGCTTATCACGCAAATATTTTAAAACGCTACACTAACCAGGCCGTTGTTATTTTTGACCCTGATGATGCCGGTATTAATGCAGCTTTAAGAGCCGCTTTGATTTTAGTTGAACAGGGTATTTATGTTAGAGTTGCTACTTTGCCGGCCGGCCTTGATCCCGACGAATTTATTACAGAATACGGCGCAGAAGAATTTAAAAATATTGCAAAGAACGCGCCTGATATAATGGATTTTCAAATTAATCTTTTGCTAAAAAACGCAGGTTTAACTATGGATGCGCAAACAAAAACAAATATTGCCGCAAAGTTAAGTGAAACTATCAACAAACAACCTGACGAAATTATTAAAAGAGAGTGGGCTAAACCCGCAGCCGACCGATTGAATATTGATGCAGATATTATGCTTAAAAAAATAATAAACAAACCAAGGCAAAACCCTGCACCTGCTCAAGTTAACAAAACAAAAATACTTGAGCCAAAGCGCGAAGTTGATTTAATAAAAATACTTCTTTGGAATCCAAGATATTGCCAAGACTGCGCAAATCTAGGTGAGCCCCATTTTGAAAATAAGGACTTATGGCACATTTTAGAAGGCATAAAAGCCCTTTATCAAGAAAATCCTACTATTCAGGAGCCCTCTAAACCCCTTATTCAAAAATATCCCGAACTTGAGCCTTTAATCTTAAATTTAACGCTTGAAGTTTTGCCAAAAGAGGCTCGGGCTTCGGCTGATATAAAAACTTGCATAGACTCTATTGAAAAAGCCTTTCTTGAAAAGCGCTTTGAAAGTTTAAACGCCCAACTTAAAAGTTATCCGGCTGGGCAAGTTCCTGTGGAACTTTTACGGGAACAATTAGAATTACAAAAAAAATTAAAGTCATAACTTGGAGATAAACAAAATATGGCACAAGATAAAGCACTTAAAGAATTAGTGGAAATCGGTAAAGAACACGGGTTTTTAACCTTGGATGAAATTAATAAATCTTTAACCGCGGGAGAAAATAACTCCGAAGATATTGATAACCTAATGGGCACTTTAGAGGACCTTGGCATTAAAGTTGTAGATAAAAAATATAAAGCCATGGCCGCAAGTGAAAAAGAGGCCTATAGTGAAGATTGGAGCGCAAATATTGATGTTTCAAATTCTATAAGAATGTATCTATCCGAAATGGGTAAAGTGCCGCTTTTATCCCGCGACGAAGAAATCGCCCTTGCTCGCAATATAAGAGAACGCGAAAAAGAACTTAGAAAACTCGTTTTAGAATGCCCTATAACTATGCGCGAAATTTGCTCCTGGGAAGAACTTGTGGACCAAGAGGAAATGACCACTAAAGAACTTATGCCACGCGGTAAAAGAACCTCGCGTGAACTTACTAATATGCGTAAAAAACTTAAAGAGGCCGCTGCCTTTATTTCCAAGAGAGAAAAAGATATCACCGCCCTTTTAAAAGAACTACGCAACCCCAAACTAAGCGATAAACTGCTTAGCAAATACACCAGCAAACTGGAAGAAAAGCAAAAAGAAGTTGTTGACAGAATTTTAAAACTTAACTTAAACCAAAACAAAATCAAAAGGTTAATTAACCGCTTAAAAAATTTGGCCGATAAACTAACCGAATATAAAAACGATATTAACCGCTTTGACGAATATTTTGGTCCTTATGCAGAAGTTGTAAAACTCTATAAACAATACGAAAAAGGCAAAGTTAAAGAGAAAGAACTTATCAAAAAGACTCACGCCCAGTCTGCCGAAGATTTACAAAGAGCAATTAAAAATATTGACGGCGTAAAAAACCGCTATGAAAAACTTTTGCAAACTTTGCCCGTATCGGAAAAGGAATTTTTATCCCTTAACGATAGAATTGCCTTCTTTGAAAGTATGATTTTGCAAGATAAATTAAAACTTATCCGCGCAAATTTAAGACTTGTTGTTTCTATTGCTAAAAAACATGTTAATTCCAATTTGGAACTTTCCGATTTAATTCAGGAAGGCGGGCTTGGCTTAATGAAAGCCGTTGAAAAATTTGAATATAAAAGAGGTTTCAAATTTTCTACTTACGCAACTTGGTGGATAAGACAATCAATTAACCGCGCCATTGCCGACCAGGCAAACACTATCCGCATACCGGTTCACATGAAGGAACTTGTTTCAAAATTAACTAAAGTTTCCAATAAATTCCGCCAGGAAAACGGCCGCGAACCCGAGTTAGAAGATTATTCAAAAGCCTTGCACTTATCTATGGAAAAGGTTAAAGGCATTTTAAAAATTATGCAAGACCCTATATCTTTATCTACCCCTATCGGCGAAGATGAAGATTCTAACCTTGAGGACTTTATTGAAGATAAAAATGGGCCAAATCCTTCTAACTCCGCAACGGACTTTTTAAGAAAGCAAGAAGTTGCCGATGTCTTGGCAACACTTTCCGAAAGAGAAGCAAAAATTATCCGCTTGCGCTTTGGTATTGATTCCGGCTACCCTAGAACGCTTGAGGAAGTGGGCAAGATGTTTAATGTAACGCGCGAGCGTGTGCGCCAAATTGAAGCAAAGGCCATACGCAAATTGCGCCACCCAAGCCGCACAAAAATGTTAAAAGATTATTCCGACCAGCATTTTTAGAATAATTTTTTGATACAAAAATCACCGGTAAAAAATACCGGTGATTTTTATTTGAAAAATAAATCTTAATTTATTTAAGATATTTTTTTATTTCGCTTACTTTATCAAGTTTTTCCCAAGGGAAAGCCTCGCGCCCAAAATGGCCATAGGCGGCGGTTTTTTCGTATATAGGGCGCTCAAGTTTAAACTGCTCAATAATTGCTCTAGGTGTCATTTTAAACACTTTTTTAGCGATATTACAAAGTTCATCATCACTAATAATGCCTGTGCCAAAAGTATTTAAATAAAAACTTACCGGTTCGGCCTTGCCGATTGCATAGGCAATTTGAACTTCGCACTCGCTGGCAGCACCGCTGGCAACTAGGTTTTTGGCGATGTATCTTGCCATATAAGCAGCAGCTCTATCCACTTTTGTTGGGTCTTTACCGCTAAAAGCACCACCGCCGTGCGCGCATCTTCCGCCGTAAGTATCAACGATAATTTTTCTGCCGGTCATACCGGTATCGCTCTGCGGTCCGCCGATAACAAATTTACCTGTTGGGTTAATAAGATATTTTGTTTTAGAATCTATCCATTTTGAAACAACAGGTTTAATTGCTTTTTCAATTAATTCTTGGGCTGCTTCTTTAGTGATTTTTTTGCCTGTTTTATCTAAAATTTCAGTTGTGTGCTGGGTGGATAAAACAATAGTGTCAATTCTAACAGGTTTGCCGTCAACATATTCAACACTTACCTGGCTTTTAGAGTCCGGCCCGACATAAGAGAGTTTTTTTGTTTTTCTAAGATTTGCAAGATTTTTTAAAATATCGTGCGCAAGTTGCAAGGGTAAAGGCATATACTGCGGTGTTTCCTTGCAGGCATAGCCGACCATAAAACCTTGGTCGCCCGCACCGCCGATATTTACGCCTTGGCTAATATCCGGCGATTGTTTGCCGATAACATTGACTACCGAGCAAGTTTCATAATTAAAGCCGTATTTAGAATCGTCATAACCTATATCTTTAATTGTTTCTCTTGCAATTTTATCAACATCAACCCAGGTATTTGTGGTTATTTCCCCCCCCACAATTACCATACCGCGCGTGATATAAGTTTCGCAAGCAACACGAGCGGTTTTATCTTTTGCTAAAATAGCATCTAAAATAGCGTCTGAAATTTGATCGCACACTTTATCGGGGTGCCCTTCGGAAACAGATTCCGAGGTAAGTAAATATTTGCCTTTTCTCATATAAAAACTCTCCTAAAATGATATTATATAATTTATGACACGCAAATTTCTATCCTGGAATGTAAACGGACTAAGAGCCGTAGAAAAAAAAGGGTTTTTAGATTGGCTTTTATCCACGAAAGCCGATATTGTTGCCTTACAGGAAACAAAAGCCTGGCCCGAGCAATTAAGTGATAATTTAAAAAATGTTAAAGGCTATTTTAGTTATTTCAGCCAGCCCGAGCGCAAAGGTTATAGCGGTGTGGGCGTTTATACACAAGAAAAACCGATAAATGTTTCTTATACTATGGGAGTAGAGGAGTTTGACGCTGAAGGCCGCTATATCTGCCTTGAATTTGATAAATTTTACTTTATAAATATTTACTACCCAAACGGCGGACAAGGCCCGCACAGAATTGATTATAAACTCCGCTTTTACGATAGATTTTTGCAAATAGCAAAAGAACTCGCCAAACAAAAATATGTTATTTGTTGCGGCGATGTTAACACCGCGCATAAAGAAATTGACCTTGAACACCCAAAAGAAAATCAAAATACTACCGGCTTCTTGCCAGAAGAACGCGCCTGGCTTGATAAGTTTTTTAGTGAGGGTTTAAATGATAGTTTTAGGCTTTTTAATAAAGAGCCAAAGCAATATACCTG
>JAFQAA010000079.1 GCA_017417005.1 Elusimicrobiaceae bacterium
GGGGTATCTTTAATAAGTATTCCCTTTTCTTCAAGTTTCGCTCTTATCTCATCAGACTTTTTAAAATCTTTATTTTTGCGGGCTAGCTGCCTTTCTTCTATCAAAGCCATAATTTCCGGCGGGAGATCTTTTTGCTCTTCTTTAAGCAAATCTAACCCAAGCATAGTATCGGCATAGTTAATAAGTTCAAGTTTCGTTGCAGGGGTATTTTTTGTTTTCAAAAATTCCCAAACAAAAGCAAGCGCTTTAGAGGTGTTTAAATCATCTGCCATAGCCTCAAAAAAAGTTTTTTTAGCATCTTTTAAGGCATTTTCATCTAAAGAACCTTTTTCTTGATTTTTTAAAACGGAAATCTTTTGTTTTAAACTTTTTAGGCTTGTTCTTGCAAAATCAAGAGCCTGCCAGGAAAACTCAAGTTGAGTTCTATAATGCGCGCTAAGGCACAAGTATCTGTAATCAAGCGGATCATAGCCTTTTTCTTTAAGTGTGCTGATAGTTAAAAATCCCCCTGAACTTTTGGACATTTTACCCGCCGGCAAAACCAAAAATTCGCCGTGTATCCAGTTGCGCACATATTGTTTGCCTGTTGAGGCTTCTGACTGGGCAATTTCATTTGTATGGTGCACAGCAATATGGTCTATACCGCCACAATGAATATCAAGGGTTTCGCCAAGATATTTCATAGCCATACTGGAACACTCAATATGCCACCCGGGGAAGCCAACTCCCCACGGACTAGGCCACTGCATTTGGCGTTTTTCATTAGTTGGGGAAAACTTCCACAAAGCAAAATCACTCGGGTTTCTTTTTTCCTTGTTAAATTCAACTCTTGCACCGCTTTTTAAGCCTTCAATATGACTTTTGCCAACAAGACTATGATAAGCTTTAAATTTTGAAGTATCAAAATAAATTCCGTCAGAAGTTTTATAAGTATAACCTTTTTCTTCAAGCGTTTTAACAAGATTTATCATTTCTTTAATATGCTCTGTTGCTCTGGCCGTAATTGTGGGTCTTTTACAATTTAGAGCATCAAAATCTTTAAAAAAACTTTCCTCATAAAACTTTGCAATATCCCAGGCACTTTTACCTTCCCTAGCGGCGCCAAGTTCCATTTTATCTTGCCCCTCATCACTATCGGAAACAAGGTGTCCAACATCTGTAATATTCATAACATGGCGCACTTGATAAACTTGTTCTAAAGTTCTTTTTAAAATATCTTCAAAAATATAAGTTCTTAAATTGCCAATATGGGCATAATTATAAACGGTCGGTCCGCAACAATACATACTTACCAGACCTTTATTTAAAGGTTCAAAAGTATCTTTTTTACGGGTAAGAGTATTATAAAGTTTTATCATATTTGTTATTTCCTTAAAGAAGCTTCTTCTTTAACTTTCATATATTCCTGATTGATTTGTCCGAAAAAGAAATCACAAGCCCTTTTGCCTGTGGCATTGGCATAATTTTCGCTTAACACGCATTTAACTTCAAACACAGATAACGGGTTTATTTCTCCTGCAGGCGTCAAAGAATAGGTAAAACCGGGCACTCTATAATTTCTTAAAGTAGCATTATAAGAATTTTCAAGCCCTGTTTGTAAGAATTGCATTTCTCTGGTTGTGGCCTCTTTTCCAAGGGCAACTTTTTTTGTTGCCATAACAACAACAGCCTCGCCGTAAGCACTATTTGTGCTTTCAACTACGGAATCATCGTCCAAGGCTTCTACATGTTCAAAAACCGGAGCAGAAATATCACTTTGCTCTATATCGGATAAATCGGTATTTAACAACTCCTGTTTTTTCTCATTTTGCATATAATCTTCGTATTTAATACCGGTGTATTTTTTATAATTTCTCGGGCTATAACTATTGCAAGCACCAAAAAACAAACATAAGATAGCAAGACTAAAAATTATTTTATTCATTTTTTCTTCTCCGTGTTGATTTTAACATTTACAACAGCAAAGGCTTGCATTGCATTGCCCTTGCCTATATCGCCAAGCCCTTCGTGGCTTTTTGACTTAAAACTAATATTTTCAAGCCCAATTTTAAAAATTTTATTTAAAGATTTTCTAATCTCTAAATAATGGGGTTTCATTTTAGGGGCCTGGGCTACTATTGTTGCATCTATATGAATAATTTTTGCCCCTTTTTTCTTTATAATTTTTAAAATTTCTTTTGTTATAACTACACTTGAAATACCTTTTTTTGTTTCCTTTGTCGGCGGGAAATATTCCCCTATTTCGCCCGCGCAAACAGCCCCAAGGGCGCCGTCGCAAATTGCGTGCAAAATCAAATCGCCGTCGCTATGGCCCACTAGGCCTTTTTCAAAAGGTATTTCTAAACCGCCGATAATTAATTTACCGCCTTTTTTCAAGCGGTGTATATCAAAGCCAAAACCAGTTCTTATTTCTTCATTTTTTTGCATAGAGCCTCTGCTATAATCAAATCTTCCGGCGTGGTAATTTTGATATTGCAATAATTGCCTAAAACAGCCTTAACTTTAATGCCCAACTTTTCCACCAGTTGCGATTCATCGGTTGCATCTAAAGAACCATATTTTAAAAGAGCTTTTTGTAAAATTTTTGTTTGATAGCATTGCGGCGTTTGCGCGCAAAAAAGCTCTTGTCTTTTTAAGGTTCTCTCAACAAAGCCATCTTTAACTTTTTTTATAGTGTCTTTACTCATAACTCCTAAAACAGAGGCTTTATTTTTACTTGCACATTTTAGGCAATTTTCAATATCTTCTTTTAATACAAGTGGGCGCGCCCCATCGTGAACGGCAATCAGTTTATATTTATTTTGCTCTAAAACCGCTAACCCATTTTTTAAGGAAGCAACCCTTGTATCTCCTGCCAAAGCAAAAGTTATATCTTTATATTTTTTGCTTAAAATATCAATATTTTCTTTTTTACTTACAACTATAATTTTAGCCACGCGCGGCACTTTTTTAAAGGCCTCAATACTTCTTTGGACAACCGCTTTTCCGTTTATTAAAAGCATCTGTTTAGGTCGGCCCATACGGCTGCCTTGCCCACCTGCTAAAATTATAGCGCAAGTATCTTTCATTAATTTTCCTGAGTTTTTATTCTGGCAAAAATCATACGGCCGGTTGAGTTTTGCAAAATGGAATAAACGGAAACTTCCGCTCTTTTTCCGATAAATCTTCTGCCTTCTTCCACAACAACCATCGTTCCATCATCAAGATAAGCAATGCCTTGTTCTTTTTCTTTACCTTCTTTCATAACAAACAGGGACATTGTTTCCCCAGGCAAAACCACAGGTTTTAAAGCGGTAGTCAAATCGCTTATATTTAAAACATTTACATTCTTTAAGATAGCGACTTTGTTGATATTGAAATCTATAGTAACAATCTCGGCTGATAGGCTTTTTGCAAGTAAAACAACCTGTTCCTGTAAAGATTCTGCCTTAAAACTTTTTGAAGTTGTTTTTACGGGAATTGTTTTTAATTCTTTTAACCTGGAAACTATATCAAGCCCTCTTCTACCTCTTGCTTTTTCTAAAATATCTTTAGAAGAAGCCATTTCGCTTAATTTGGCTATAACAAACTGGGGTATAACTATTGTCCCAGATAAAAAGCCCGTTTCGCAAACATCAATAATGCGTCCATCAATCAAGGCGGAAATATCAGCCACTTTTAAATGGCGGCCTTTTTTTGATATTCCTTCCAGTTCAGAAGATTTAATAATCCCCAAAAATCCGGAAATTAAAACAAAAACACCCGCAAAAGCTGTTTTATAGTTATTCCAGCCGTCCAAAATATCTGGCACATTCATTTTTAAAACGGCATAATCACAAGCCATATATATCAAATAGCCGCAAAGGCCGCCGAAAATAGCAATCATTATTGCACTTAAACGGAAACTTCTTAAAAAAGTCTCCGCGCAAACAATTACCACACCGCATAAAAAAGCAAGCATTAGGCTATATAAATCTTGCGCCCAAAAGACATATACTAGGAAAGGTATTCCCAGTAATGCCGAAAGTCTAAATATCCATAAAGGCATAAAAAAAATTCCTCCGAAATTAAAATCCCTTGTAAAAGCTTTTCGGTAATCTTTTATAAGGTACACTTATATTTTACTATTTCTTGTGCTAAATTGCTAAAATAAGTTATGGCCTTAATTGACTTTGATTTAAAATTTCAACAGAAATATCCTAGCGCAAAATTAGTAGGTGTTGATGAAGCAGGCAGAGGGCCTCTTGCCGGGCCTGTTTGCGCCGCTGCTTGTTATATTGAGCCAAGTTTATACACCCACCCTTTAATGCAGCAAATTAACGACAGCAAAAAACTAACCCCCCAAAAAAGGGAAGCAATTTTTAAGGAACTTATAACCTTACCCATAATTTATTGCACCGGTTTTGCTTCAAGCGAGCAAATAGATAAAATAAATATTTTGCAGGCAACTTTCTTAGCCATGCGCCATGCTTTGACAAAATTTAATAAACAAAATATTTATGTTCTTGTTGACGGCAACCGCTTGATTTCAAATTTAAAAGCACCCCAAGAAGCAATAATAAAAGGGGACGGAACTTCGCTTTGTATAGCAGCTGCAAGTATTATTGCAAAAGTAAGCAGGGATAGGTATATGGATATTGCTTCACAACAATACCCCGTTTATAATTTTGCCGAACATAAAGGATATGGTACGCAAAGCCATATTGAAGCCATAAAAAAATATGGGCCATGCAAGGAACACAGAACAACTTTTGAACCGATTGCCTCTCTTTACGGAGGTCTTTTCGGAGCGGATTTTAACTGAGGTAGAAAATGTTTAGTTTCCTTAGAAGAATCGGTAATAAAGCTGAAGACCAGGCGGCAGATTATTTAAAAAGACAAGGTTATAAAATAATTGAGCGCAACTATAATCTGCCTTGCGGCGAGATTGATATTATTGCTAAAAAAAATAAAACGCTTGTCTTTGTGGAAGTTAAATACCGCAAAAATTCCGAAGATTTCGGCGGCCCCGCTGCTGCCGTAAACAAAGCCAAACAAAAAAAAGTTATAAATGCCGCTTTAAGTTATATAAAAACAAAAAAGCCAAACTATGCCGGCCTAATGTTTGATATAATAGCAGTATCGGGAGATAAGATAGAACATATCCAAAATGCTTTCAGTTCGGATAAGTTCTTTATTTAGGAGGGTATGTTATGAGCCAATTACAAACCATACAAAAAGCCGTAAATTACATAAACAAAAAAACAAAAAATTTTAAACCGGATCTTGCCATTATTACCGGCAGTGGACTTGCAAACGCTATTCCGCCTTTAGAAAAGGAAATTAAAATTCCTTATACCCAAATACCGGGTTTTTTACATAGCACGGTTGCCGGCCACAGCGGCAATTTAATTTTCGGAATTTATAAAAATGTGAAAATCGTTGTTATGCAGGGGCGCTTTCACTATTATGAAGGCCACTCAATAAAAGATATTTCTATTGCGATACGCACTCTAAAATTTTTGGGAGTTGAAACTTTGCTTCTTTCTGCAGCTGTCGGTTCTTTAGACAGGCAA
>JAFQAA010000009.1 GCA_017417005.1 Elusimicrobiaceae bacterium
ATAATACCTATACCATACATAAAAAAGATAAAAAAGGTAATTTGGAACACAATCCACACACTTTTGAAGGCACAGGGGTTGTTGATATGTTATCTTCCTTATATTTTGTAAGGAATCAAAAACTCCCTTTAAAAGGAGAAGTTTTTTTTGATATAGTAAATAGAGGCGACCAATACCCCCTTAAAGTTGTTGTTTTAGGTAAGGAAAAGGTTAAAGTTAAAGCCGGTAAATTTGATTGTATAGTAGTTGAACCTATGATAAGCGGAGAAGGAATTTTCGTTTCAAAAGGTAAAAGTTTAAAAGTGTGGCTTACAGATGATGAATATAAAATGCCCGTTAAAATGGCTGTTGAAGTTTTTATTGGCAGTGTTAAAGCCGAGTTAACGCAATATTCAAGGAAATAAATATTATGAATAAAAATGAACTTATAAAATTTATTGATAAATTTGAAGGAAAAGAAATTATTGTTATCGGTGATATTATGCTAGACCACTTTGTTAAAGGTAGCGTTAACAGAATTTCGCCTGAAGCCCCTGTGCCGGTTGTTAATGTGGAAAGCGAAGATTTTGTTGCCGGTGGCGCCGGTAATGTGGCTGTAAATTTAGCAGTCCTTGGTGCAAAACCAACCATAATTTCTGTTGTAGGCCAAGATGTTAAGGGCAGCATCTTAACCCAGTTTTTAAAAGATAAAGGCGTTAATACCGAATATATCACAATAGATAGTGCAAGACCAACCACCCAAAAAGTGCGCATTGTTGCAGAACGCCAGCAAGTTGTAAGGGTTGATAGAGAAAGCAAAACTAACCTTGACCCTCAAACAGCAAAAACTTGTATGCAAAATTTTAAAAAAGCTTTAAAAAAAGCTAGTGGCGTTGTCATGTCAGATTACGGCAAAGGTATGTTATCTGACCATAATATCCAAGAAGTTATTGCCCTTGCTAATGCAAAAAAAATACCTGTTTGCGTTGATCCTAAAATTGATAACTTTTTAAAATATAAAAATATAACCTGTATGACACCTAACACCAAAGAAGCCTGGGAAGGTATGGGCCTGCCCCCTAAAAAAGAGGAAAAGGCAATACTTGATTTGGGTAAAAAGATTTTAAAAGCCCTTAAAGCAAAAAGCATTCTTATTACCAGAAGTGCGCAAGGTATGAGTCTTTTTGAACAAGGGCCAAAAATAAAAACAACAACTATTAGCGCCACAGCAAAAGAAGTCTTTGATGTGACAGGCGCAGGAGATACGGTTATTTCCGTTTTAACATTGGCTCTTGCCTGCGGGGCAACCTTGCAGCAAGCTGCCTATATTGCAAACGAAGCTGCCGGCTTAGTTGTTGCTAAACTTGGCACTGCGTGCGTAACTCCACAAGAAATAAAAGAGGTTCTAAAATGAAAGATACTTTAATTGTTATTCCGGCAAGGTATGCTTCCACCCGCTTGCCTGGTAAAATGCTTGAAAAAATTGACGGCAAACCCGTTATAGAGTGGGTTTGGAAGGCCTGCCAAAAGGCCCAAGCTGGCGAAGTTATTATTGCAACTGAAAGCCCTATAATTGTTGAAGAAGCTGCAAAATTTGGCGCAAAAGCAGTTATCACCAGTGATAAATGCCAAAGCGGCACTGACAGAGTTTATGAAGTTGCCCAAAAAACCGATGCCAAATATATAGTAAATGTGCAAGGCGATGAACCCTTTGTTAATCCTAATACTATAAAAAATGTTATTGAAAAATTAAAATCTTCTAAAGCCGATATTATGACGGCTTGTATGCCTACTTTGGATGTATCTTCCGTATCAAATCCAAATCATGTTAAAGCTGTTTTAAATAAAGAGGGCAGGGCTTTATATTTTTCCCGCTCAGTAATACCTTATAAAAGAGAAAATACAGAAGAATCTTTAAAAGCCCCCTATTATATTCACTGCGGTATTTATGGCTTTAAGAGAGCCGCCCTTGAAAAATTTGTTTCCTTACCCAAAAGCAATCTTGAAAATTTAGAAAAATTAGAACAATTA
>JAFQAA010000080.1 GCA_017417005.1 Elusimicrobiaceae bacterium
AATGTCAAACAATTAAAAAAGTTTGGTTATATAGATTAATGGCAAAAGAAAATGAAATAAAAGCAATTTTTAGTTTGCTTGAAAGCGAGCCTTCCCGTAAGGAACAACTGATGAAAAGCCTTGCCGCTCTTTATATGCAAAATCCTCGTCAGGTTTTTGAGCTTGCTAAAAAGTATTATGTGGTTTTTCCGCCCTATATAAAAGTATTATTTCAAACTGCTCAAAATAATAATTTAAAGAAAGAAATTAAGCGTTTTTTTAATTTAGCCAATCCTGATTTACTTGAAAGCTTGATTTTACTTGCAAAAATCATAAACCCACAACAAGAAAAGGAACCACTTTTAAATTTTTTTAATTTAGCCAAAAAAGAGTTTGATAAAAATATAGACTCTTCTTTTGATATTTCTCAAAAAGCGCAAGTTTTAAAAACCTTCTTCTTTGAAATAAATAATTTTGAAGTTGAAAGTTTATCAAGACAAAAAGAACTTTTAAATTTGCCGGAGATTTTTAAAAATAAAAAAACAACGCCGCTTATAATGGCTGTAATATATCTTATTTTTATTACTCCCTATGAAGTTAAAGCAGATATCTTTGAAGTAGAAAATAAAATTATTGTGCGTTTGCGCGATAGTTTCTCTTTAGAACCGGTTTACATTGATGTTTATAATAAAGGCCGCTTTGTAAGCGAAGATGAGTGCGATATGTATGCCGCAGGTAATTTTATAAAATGGAACTCTAAAAACATTGTCCCTTTGACAAGTAGGGATATTTTTAAGCGTCTTTTAGCAGGTTTAATTGATATTTCTAAAAAAACAATCTCTGATTTTTAAAAATAGGTCTTGACATTATTTACTTTACCTGCATAATATAATAAATATAATAATAAATCTTATATTTATTATAATATTAGTTAAATTTTATGTTATTCCTATATTTATGTCGGGGGAGTAGCTTTTGTGAAACAGATAATAAATATAGTAAAATATAAACAAGTATGATAAAAAGGAGGTATTATGGGGTTTAAATTTAAAAATAGAAAAAAGGGGTTTACCTTAGTTGAAATTTTAGTAGTAGTATTGATTGTTGCAATACTGGCTACTATTGCTTTGCCGTCATACCATAGGGTTATTTTAAAGGCCCGTGCGGCAGAAGCAATAAACTTGCTTACTATGGTTCGTTCCAGGCAAGCGGTAAGTTTTTCCAAAAATAAAGCGTTTTTTACCGGATTTAATGAAATACCGGGTGGCAAACTTACTACTGGCAGTGAATCCTGGTTGGCTGCTTCACCAAATATTTTAAGTGTCGGCGATTATGAAGTTGAACTTCAGCCCGAAAACCAATGTGCTATTTCCCGCTATAAACCAAACGGAGATGAAAAATTCTCTTTTTCTATATCTTATTTTAGAAACGGGCTTGGTTGCACGGGTGAAATTTGTGGCAGTTTTCCTGATGTTGTTGCTTTAGCCGGCGACCTTTGTAATAATCCTTTTGTTGTTCCGCCTAATACCACTTGTGAAACTCCAACTTGTCAATATCCCAAAATTTTAAGTACGGATGGGTGTTCTTGCCAGTGTTCTGATAGTATGGCAGAAGCTTGCCAAACAATGCCTAATTTTACCTTTAACCCTCAAACTTGTTTGTGCGAGTGTAATCAGGCAAGCGTAAGTACTCCTGCAAACCCAGCGAACTATCTTTTTAATTCTGAAAGTTGTTCTTATGAGTGTAAATTAACAGCGGAAACTTGCACAGCCCAGGGCAAAATATTGGATAGTAATAATTGTCAGTGTATTAATTGCACTATTGTTAACGGGCAGTGCCATTGTCCTGACGGAATGTTAAATATAGATGGCACTTGTGGCTATTGTGATGCGGATAATTATTATTCTTTTTCCGTTGGTAATGGTTTATTTGGTGGTTTGTGTTGCCAAGGGGAAACCCCTGTTTTTAATTCCCAAACACAAACTTGCGAACCTTGCCCTAGCGGTTCAAATTGGAATAGCAGTTTAAAACAATGTGTTTGCACGGCTTCAAATCAAGTTTTGGTAAATGGAACTTGCCAATGTGATACCCAAAATAACTGGAGGCCTGCACAAATTGGTAATGCCGTTCAAAATGGTTGTTGTAATACCCAAAGTTCAAATTATCTTGCGGCAACAACTGGGGAATATACTTATCCATCCACTTGTTGTAATACGGAGATTATTTCATATTCTTATACTTTAGAAGGTCATGTATGGGGATTTGAAAAGACTTTTGCTAGAGCTTGTTGCCCTGCTGATAGACCATATAAATATCAAGATCCTCCGTTTTTAGGCTATTCCAATGGCAATGTGGATGTGACACCTTATTGTATGAAATGTCCTTCTTTTTCACAGACAATGGTAAATGGTGTTTGTCAAGAATGCCCGAGCGATAAGTATGCTGTATATAGAGAAGATTGGGGTTATGCGGAGTGTATTTCTTGTGGGGAACATCATATTATGATTCCAAACCAAGGTTGCGCTTGTGATACTCAAAATAATTGGGTGGAAGCAAGTTATGGCAATCAGTTGGATAATGGTTGCTGCCAAACAGAAAATTTAAGAGTTTTACCCTATCAAGGCGGTGAAATAAAGGCCTGCTGTGCTTATGAGGCTTATACCTATAAATGGAGTAGTAGAACTTCAGGTTCTTTAGGCGGATGTTGTTCTGCTGATAGACCTTATGTCCATAAACAACATCAGGGAAATACCGATAGCGACCCAGGACCTGATGTTATGTGTAGAAAATGTCCTAATGCAGCAGATACTTGGACTTCGGCGCAAGGTTGCCATAGTTGTCCTGCAGGTCAATATGGGGACTATAATCAGAGCCTTGGTTATGCCGTATGTAAAACCTGCGGTACTCATCAAGTTGTAAATGCAAATGGTGATGGTTGTGTTTGTGCACCGGGTTGGCAAGAGGCCCAGTTCGGTAATAGTTTAGATAGTGACGGCTGTTGCGCCAGTGCTAATTTAAAGGAACTTGGCAATGCTCTTAATGTAGGGTTTGGGGCTTCAGGATATTCTGTGATAAAAGCTTGCTGCCAGTATGATGCCTATACTTATGGCGGTTCGCAAAGAATTAATACTTCACAAGCTGGGTGTTGCTCTGCACAAAGACCTTATGTCTATCAAACACATAGCACTTCTAACTGGGATCCGGGAGCGGGTGTTATGTGTATGAAATGTCAAAATGAAAATCTTACATTTGTGGGTAACTCTTGTAAAACTTGCGCCCAGGCTTACCCAGGCCAAAATAGAGTGCCGTCTTATAATCCAGCTAATGGTTATGCCGATTGTGTTTGCCCTGAGGGACAAATAGAAGTAAACGGAGTTTGCAAAACTTGCGCTCAAGTTTATGGGACGGGCTATACATATACCCCTTATGGAAACGCTAATCATTGCTGCGCACCGGGATATATTCCTTCAGCAGTAACCCCTACGGGTTGTTCCTATTGCCCTAATACAACACAAACATATTATAATGGGCAATGTGTTAATTGCAGTGCAAATTCTTATCCGCAATATAATGAAAGTCTTGGCTATGCAGAATGTATAACCTGCCCGCCACATAATGTTGTTAATGATACAAATGATGGTTGCAAATGTGATGCACAACATGGTTGGCCTTCTGCAGATTACGGCACCGCTCTTGAAAATGGCTGTTGTGCTCAAGCAAACCGCAAAGTCTTGTCAAAAGGCGGAAAAACTTTATCAGTCTGCTGTGTTTATGATGCATTTTTATATCAACATAGCACCGGACTTAGAGGGTATTGCTGCACCGGTTCAAGACAATTTAGCAGGGCAGATGTCAGTAATTTTAGTATAACTGATAATCCTGAAATGGCTATAAATAATATGTGCAGAATGTGTCCTAATGAAACAGATACTATGAAAAATGGAATTTGTATGTCTTGTGAACAAGCCTATCCGGGACAAAATAGGATAGCAGAAACAGGGCCTTATCACGGCAATATTGTTACAGCACAAGGGTATGCAAATTGTTCTTGCCCAGGCCAAACAATAGATGTAAATGGCGTTTGTAAAACTTGCGAGCAAATTCATGGAACTGGTTCTACTTGGACTAATTTTGGTATTGGTAGTTATGGCGATCATTGTTGCGCACCGGGTCATCAGCCACAAAATAATACACCTACTGGTTGTGCGCCGTGTTTGGCAAATGAAACCCCTAATTCCCACTGCGCAAGCGGTTGTATAGATTGCTCTGCCCCGGCGGCATTTTCAAGAGCCGGCAGCTGTGCTTGCGGTTGTTATACAGGAGGCGTAACCGAAGTCCTTTATTACGACAACTTCTTACATTGTTGCAAGTGTGATGGAAAAGTCGGTGTAACAGATGACCACAGGTTTAATCCTAACGGCAATGGTTGTTATATCGGCAGTAATTAAAATAAAAGTTTATTAAAAATAAAACCCTCGCTTAAAAATAAGGCGGGGGTTTTTCTTTATCAAGTTTTAAGATTAAATATTAAGTGTTTTATATCCTCTAAATATGCTAAAATTTATTATATATATTTAATACGGAGGATATTTGTTTTATGGAACAAGCAGCAGGTAATAGCTTTTTATTTATGCTGATTGCTTTTCTCTGTTTAATGTGGTTTTTTACATCCAGAGGACAGAAAAAACGCGATCAACAAAGACAGACCCTTATTAAATCTTTGCAAAAAGGTGATAGGGTTATTCTTATCGGGGGAATAATTGGCACGATTGTCGGTTTTAAAGATAATTTGTTTGAAGTTAAAATCTCTGAAAACACAAAAATTACCATTTTAGAAAACGGAATTGTTGATGTTATCAAAGATAATGCAAATGGAGTTAATAAAAAATGAATAAACTAGCAGTAAAGTGGACGATAATACTTATTGCCCTTTTTGGCTCGGTTGCTTTGCTTTACCCAACTTATGAGTGGTATTCAAGGACCCCCGAAGAAAGGGAAGTGCTGGAAGCATCCGGCGATAGACCTAAAAGAATTGTAAATTTAGGTTTGGACTTAAGAGGAGGTTCCTCCTTACTTTTGGAACTTGATGTTTCAAAGTTAGAAGGTAATGAATCTTTAAATGAGTCTATGCAACGCGCTATTGAAATTGTCAGAAACAGAATTGACCAATACGGCGTTGGCGAAATTCCTATAACCAAACAAGGCGATAAATGGATTTCAGTTCAGCTTCCGGGTATTGCTAATCCCGAACAGGCAGAAGCTCTTATCGGGAAAACCGCTATGCTTGAGTTTAGACTTGTTGACGAATCTGCCAAAGCCCAGGAGGCTTTGCAAAAAGTAAGCGAATTGGAAGAACCCTTTAATGCTGAGGGCACTTTAACGGCAGAGGCCCAAGCTCTTGTTCCAGAAGGTATTACTATTATGAGAAGTAAAGATGGGTCCTTTTTACCGGTTACTGCTACGGCTGCTGTTACCGGCGCTGATTTGGAAGATGCCCGCATAACAACAGGCGAATACGGCTACCCTGCGGTATCCTTTACCTTTAACGGAGCAGGTGCCAAAAAATTTGGTGAATTAACAGGACGCAATTTACATAAACAACTTGCTATTGTTTTGGATAACACTATTCAAAGTGCTCCTTCAATTAATTCCAGAATTACAAGAGAAGGCCAAATTACCGGTAGATTTACAATGAACGAAGCAAAACAACTTGCTATTGTTTTGCGTGCCGGTGCTTTGCCAGCCCCTGTTAGAATTATTGAAAAAAGAGTTATTGGCCCTGGTCTTGGCGAAGATTCTATTAAAAGCGGTTTGAAAGCCTCTTTAATAGGGTTTCTTTTCATTGTATTATTTATGATAATTTACTACAGAGCTTCCGGTTTTATTTCAAGTGTAGCTTTGGTATTAAATGTCGTATTTTTAATTGCTACAATGGCTTATTTTTCCGCAACTTTAACCTTGCCTGGCATAGCAGGTATAATTTTATCCTTGGCAATGGCTGTTGATGCAAATGTTCTAATTTTAGAGCGTATGCGTGAAGAATATGATAAAGGCCAACCCTTATATTTAGTTATCAAGGAGGGTTATGATAAAGCCTGGAGTGCAATTTTTGACTCTAACCTTACAACCTGGATTGCTTCCATTTTGCTTTTTAACTTTGGAACAGGGCCGGTTAAAGGCTTTGCTTTAACCTTAACTTTGGGTCTTTTAGTGGGTGTGTTTACTTCCGTATTTGTGACCCGTGCAATTTATGAAACATTGCTTACGGCAAATCCCAAGGAGATTAGTATATAACTATGAAATATTTTAAACTTTTGCCAAAAACGCATATTGATTTTGTTGATTCCAGAAAAATTTTCTTCTGGATTTCCGGTTTAATTATGCTTGCCTGTTTAATCTCTGTTATTACAAAGGGTTTAAACTTTGGTATAGATTTTACCGGCGGAACTATGGTGCAGGTTCAATTTAAAGATAATATTAGTATTGACCAAGTTAGATCTGCCCTTAGCCAAAAAGGTCTAAAAGCAGATATTCAAACCTTTATCGGCACAAACTCTTTTGCTGTTAAAGTAAAAGGGGCCCAAGAAGATGTTAATGAGGTTTCCGTTAATATTCAAGAAGGGTTAAAAAATACCGGTGTAGAGTTTACCATAGAACAAACAGACTTTGTTGGTCCGGCTGTTGGCAGTGATTTGGCTAAAAAGGCAATTCTTGCTTTTGCTATTGCTATGGCTGCTATGGTTATTTATATTGCGTTTAGATTCCAAAGTATTGTTTGGGGCGCCATGGCTGTGGCGGCTTTATTCCACGATGTATTTTTAACTATTGGTATTTTTTCTTTCTTCCAATTGGAAGTGGACTTGGTTATAGTTGCAGCTTTTATGACTATAGCAGGTTTTTCTGTAAACGATACTATTGTTATTTTTGACAGAGTCCGCGAAAATACAAAATTACATCCGAAATGGGATATAAAAGAGTTATTAAATACAAGTGTTAATGAAACTTTATCAAGAACAATAATAACTTCTATAACCGTTATCGGTGCTGCTGCAATTTTATATTTTATGGGCGGAAAAGTGCTTAACAACTTCTCTCTTGCTATCTTAATTGGTTTAACTTCCGGAACTTATTCAACCGTTGTTTTGGTGACCGGTCTTGTTTACCAATGGACCAAAGATGGCAAGTTTTCTTTAACATCTCAGGCTTCAGCCAGTAATAATGGCTACAAAGAACCTGCTTTAAAGAACAAAAAAAGAAATAAATAATGCGTAAAATCCGTAAGTTCAAAATTACTTTGCATTACAAGGAAATCCTGCGCCGTTTACGCGGCGCAGGTATTGACTTGCAGGCAGCCGGTTTTAAAGATGAAAGTGAACTTGCGGTTTTTTTAACTTCTTTACATGCAGCTTTGGAACCGGGCGTGGTTTATGAATTTTTGGAAGGTCAAAATATGGAAACAAGCACGCTTGGGATTGACTATCAAATGGCAAGTTTATGTGCTTTAACTTTGGGCGAAAAAATTGACCAGGAAGTTGCCCAAATTATAAATCCCCAAGCTCTTGCCATAGCAAGCATTGCTTTGATGGAATTTTTGAGAACGGCTGTGATGTTTATGGCGGATGTAGTTAAAGATGACGCTAAAAAGGAAGAGTATGAAACAGAAAATTATACTATAATTGCCGTTCCTCAGTTTAACTATTCCAACCAACCTAAGTTTATAAGGGAGGCAAAACAGATAGAAGTTGCTCAAGCAAGAGAGCTTCTGCCTGTTTTGCTTGATAGGCTTAATGGCGCTAAAGTCGGTATAAAATATCAAGAGGGGCAGCTTTTACCTAAAAACACTATTGTTTTTATTATTCCGTGGAAAAAGAAAAAAGGCAAAAACAAATGAGTAAAAAAATAAAAAATAATTCTTGGCATTACGGGATAGTTGCTTATCTAATAGCAGGGTATTTGTATTTTGTCGGCTTTTTTACTAAGTTTATTTATAAAAAAAACCAGAAAGCCTCAGACTTGGATAATAACCAAAAAGTTATTTATGCTTTTTGGCATAATCAACAATGTTTTTTACTTTATCCCTATAGAAAAAAAGGCAAAATTTCTGTTTTAGTAAGTATGAGTTCAGATGGCGAATATATTGCGCGCAGTTTACCAAAATTTAATATGAAAGCAACCCGCGGTTCCAGCACGCGCGGCGGTTTTGCCGCCTTGCGCGGTCTAATAGAAGATGCCAAAAAGGGCTATAACCCTGCTCTTACGCCGGACGGCCCTAGAGGCCCTATTTATAAAGCAAGTCCGGGTATTATTTATCTTGCAAGAAAGACCCATTTGCCAATTATCCCTGCCGGGGTTGATGCCAGCCACAAATTTCATGTTAATTCTTGGGATAAATTTCAGATACCGCTGCCTTTTGGCCGCTGTGCCGTTGTTTATGGCGAACCTCTATATTTTGATCCTCAGCAAGATACAAAAGTTCTTTGCGATATTTTAACCGAAAGATTAAATAGGGCAACTAAAGAAGCTGCTAAACTATGTAAAAAGGGCAAATAATATGGGATATTTTTTACTCATTTTAATTAATCTTCTTTTTCCTATTGCAGGGGTTGGTTTTTTAATTTATTTTCTTATTTCTCCGAGAAGAACTTTGCTTAAAAATCTTAAAGCAGAACTTAAGGAAAGGTTTACCCTATCAGCTTGTAAAGATACGCCAAAAAATGCTTTGTGGATACACGCAGCCAGTGTCGGCGAAGTTAAAAGCGTTTTGTTAATTGCAGCCGAACTAAAAAAACTCTATAAAAAGCCTCTTATTATCACGGCAACAACGCAAGCCGGCCGCCAGGCAGCCTTAAAAAATGAAGTTTTTGATAAAGCCCTTTTAATGCCTTTAGATTTTTATCCGTTTATTAAACGCTTTTTAAAGTTTTATGAACCTTGCAAACTTTTTATAGTGGAATCAGACTTATGGCCTAACACTATCGTTGCCTGTGCTAATAACAAGGTGCCTGTTTGCATTATAAATGGCCGTCTTTCACAAAGAAGTTTGAAACGCTATAAAATGGTTAAACCTTTGGCAAAACTTGCTATAAATAAAATTAACCTTATTTGCGCCCAAACCCAAGATATTGCCAAAAGATATCTTGAACTTGGTGCGGCAAAAGAAAAAGTTTTTAATACCGGCAATATAAAATATGATATGCTTACGCAAAGTCCCAAATATCAAGAAGAAGCCCAAGAGATAATAAAAAAACTTTCTTGGAAAGAGGCTTTTATCTTAACTTGCGGCAGCACTCACGGAGAAGAAGAAGACCTTATTATAAAAACCGCAAAAAAATTAAAACAAGTTAAATTTATTATTGCCCCAAGGCACTTGGAAAGGACTTCTGCTATTATTGAGAAACTTGAAAAATCTAAAATACCTTTTGCTGTTTTTAGTAAAATAAAAGAACCACTTAAAGAACAAACGCAAATTTTACTTGTTGATGCTATGGGCAAACTTGGCGCTTTTTATACTATGGGTGATATGGCCTTTATTGGTGGCACAATAAGCAAAAAAGGCGGACATAATTTTTTGGAAGCGGCAATTCTTGCTAAAGCAATTTTAAGCGGACCTTATTTTTATAATACGCCGGATGTCGCTTTAAAATTATTTAAAGAAGAAGGGGCGGTAAAAGTAAATAAAACAACCTTTGCCGGCGAACTTGAAAAATTTGTAAAGGATAAAACTTTAGCTAAAAAGGCAGGTGCTAAAGCACAGAGTGTTGCCTTATCTTTTAAAGGAGCTACTGAAAAAACAATCAGTATAATTAAAACTTATGGAAAATAATGAAAAAAACAAAATCTTAGTTTTGCGTTTATCTTCTCTTGGTGATATTATGCTTTTATCGCCCGTGTTTAAAAATATTAAAGCTAAATGGCCGGGCTGCCATATTGCTTTAATGGTAAAACCGCAATTTGCACAAGTTTTTAGCGGGCATCCGGATATTGATGAAATTATTGTTTTTAAAGGTTTCTTTTCAACTTTAAGAAAAATCAGAAAAGCAAAATTTACCCATTTGCTAGATTTGCACTCTACCGGCAGAACCAGACTTTTAAGTTTGCTTTCCGGTATAGAAAAAAAGCAACGCTATAATAAACATTCTGTTGAAAGACGCCTCTATGTAAAGTTTAAAAAACATAGCCCTGTCTTGGAAAAACATACCCTTGAAAAATATTTAGAAGCTCTAAAACCTTGGGATATACCTATAAAATATACAACTATGCAGTTGAACGACTGGTCCTTTAAACCGGCCAAAATTGATGCAAGAGAAGTTGAAACTATTTGCATTTTTCAAACTTCCTTTATCGGCGATTCTGTTTTAACAACGCCCTTGGTGCAAAAGACGGCGCATCTTTTTCCTAAAGCAAAAATTATAGTTGTAACCCGCCCTCAAACAAGGGAAATTTTTGCTAATTTAAAAGAAGTTTCCAAAATTATTATTGATGATAAAAAAGGTCTTGGTAAAATTTTTGGCGTATTTAAAACTGCTCGCCAAATAAAAGCGGAAAAGGTTGATGTTATTTTGGTGCCACATAGAAGTTTCAGAAGTGCCTTTATTGCCTGGCTCAGTGGTGTAAAAGTTCGCATAGGTTTTTCCAGTAGCGAAGGTAGGTTTTTATATACAAGAACTTTGCCGTTTTCTTGGCTTATTCACGATGCAGAAAGGAATTTATCCCTTCTGCAAGGCATAGTTAATGAAAATTTTGCTGGTGCTGAACTTAAAATGGATGATTCTACAGATGATGCCCAGGCAAATGTTTTAAAAATGCTTAAAGATGCCGGGCTTGAAGGTAAAGATATTATTGGTGTGCATCCCGGCTCTGTTTGGCCGACAAAATGCTGGCCGGCAGAAAACTATGCCAAGTTTATTGAAAAAGTGGAAAAAGAACTCGGTTTAAGGGCTGTTATCGTTGGTGGAGCTAAAGATGTTGATCTTGGCGAGCAAGTTTGCCGTTTATCTAAGGTGCACCCTGTTAATTTGGCAAGCAAAACCACCTTATCTGAGTTAATGGCAATTATGAAACACTTTAAATTATTTGTTACCAATGATTCCGGCCCTATGCATATTGCAACAGCTTTTGGCGTGCCTACTCTAGCCATTTTTGGCCCGACCACAAAAGAACTGGGCTTTTTCCCTTACGGGCAAGGCCACAGGGTTGTTGAAGTTAAAAATCTGCCTTGCCGTCCTTGTGCTTTACACGGCGGTAAAAAATGCCCACAAGGTCATTTTAAATGTATGAAAGATATTAGTGTTGAGGAAGTTTTTAATAATGCTAGGGAGATGTTAAATATTCATTAAGTGCTTGACTTTTAAGTGCTACAATAGCTAAAATTTTATTATGAACAAATTTTTAAATTCATTTAAGATTTCTTTTAGTAAAGGTATTCTTATTGGGATACTTGATATATTGTTTAGATTAGTAATAGCTTTTATTTGGGTTATTGTTGTCAGACTCTTAATTTTGTTTGTTTGGGAAGCTATTACCTTGCCTCAATTAACAGGACAAAGGCTTTGGTGGATTGCTTATAGCGCACTGGCTTTTGTTATTGTTTCCGTGTTGGGATATAGCGCAGTTATAGATAGAGAATAGTTCTTTTGCTTCGGCTTTTTTCCTATTTTTTATTTTTTTAAGACTTCGGATATCTAGGGGCTACTCCGCGTACTATACCTCATTTTAAATAAACATCCCCCCGCAAAGCGGGGGGATGTTTATTTGTGTCAAACTGAAGTTTAACTAATCTTCGTCGGCAGCTTCTTCTTTGCGGGAAGCTTTGCGCCTTTCGTGGATATTCAAGATTTTCTTGCGAAGTCTAACTGAAGTTGGCGTAATTTCCACAAGTTCATCTGGCGCAATATATTCAATAGCTTGTTCAAGGCTCATAATGCGCGGTGGGGTTAAAATCAAGGCGTCATCAGCAGCCTTACTTCTCATATTTGAGAGGCGTTTAGTTTTGCAAATATTAACAACAAGGTCATTATCTCTTGAGTTTTGGCCGACTATCATACCCTCATAAACTTTAACGCCCGGGCCGATAAATAACTCTCCCCCTTCTTGTAAGCTGTTAATTGCATAGGCGGTAGATTCGCCCGCTTCTTTTGCAATCAAAACGCCGTTAGAACGCAAGGGGGGGACATCTGCTTTAGGATAATAACCATAAAAACTATGGTGCATAATACCTTTACCGCGGGTAGAAGTAAGATATTCATTTTTAAAACCAATCAAAGCGCGGGAGGGAATAACATATTCAAGGCGCAAGCGGTTTTCGCCTTCGCTAATCATATTTTCAAGTTTAGCACCGCGTTTACCGACAAGTTCAAAAACCGCACCTTGCATATCAGAGGAAATATCTAAAATAAGATACTCCATAGGCTCCAAAATTTTCCCATTTTCTTCTTTATAAATAACTTCGGGAGAAGAAACGGCAAGTTCAAAACCTTCTCTTCTCATACTTTCAATTAAAATTGTCAAGTGAAGTTCACCGCGGCCTGAAACTTTAAATCTTCCCTCTCCTTCAAGTATTTCCATTTTTAAACCGACATTTGTTTGAGCTTCTTTTTCAAGTCTTGCGCGCAAGTGGCGGCTAGTTAAAAATTTGCCTTCTCTACCGGCAAAGGGGGAATCATTAACAAAAAAGTCCATTGAAATTGTGGGGGCATCAATATTAAGCGCTTCAAGTGCCATAGGGGCATCGGGCTGGCAAATAGTATCGCCAACATCAACGCCTTCAAGCCCGCTGATCGCCACAATATCACCGGCTTTTGCTTCCATAACTTCGGTTTTGCCAAGGCCTAAAAACTTTTCAATTTTAACGGCTTTTGCGGGTTTTTGAGTATTGTTTGGCTTCATCATTAAAACACTTTGCCCTTTTGTAATAGAGCCGTTTAAAATTCTGCCAATACCAATTTGTCCAAGGAAGTTATTATAATCAAGCATTGTTATTTGAAG
>JAFQAA010000081.1 GCA_017417005.1 Elusimicrobiaceae bacterium
GCAAGCCAATCTATAACCATTTGTTTGCTGTTTAGGGCAAGGTTTTCGGTTCTGTCATAAGCGGTAGTAAGGGCGTGCAAATCTGCCACAAAAAAGAAACATTTATGTTCGTTTTGTAATTTAACAAAATTGCTCAATGCGCCAAAATAATTGCCTAAGTGTAAGCGGCCTGTTGGGCGCATACCGGAAACTACAATATTTTTATCATCCATTTTTTTATGCTCCAAGTATCAAATTTATTAAGTGTAAACAATAAGTAAACACGGGCATAACAATAAGCCTAAAGGCCCCTGTTATAATAAGTATAATAACAAAAATCATACCATAGCGTTCAAGACTCAGATATTTTAAACTTTGCCTGTCAGGCAAGAAAGCGGCAATAACTTTGCTTCCGTCTAAAGGCGGAACAGGTATCAAATTAAAAATAGCTAAAATAAGATTAATTTGCACACCATAACTTAAAAATTTATAAGCAAAGGCTTCTTTGAAATCTGCCAAAATTAAAAGTTTAAAAATAATTACGCATAAAGCAACCAAAATTAAGTTGGAAGCAGGCCCGGCAAAAGCAACTTTTGCCATATCTGTTTTAGGCCTGTTTAGGCGTAAAAAATTAACCGGCACCGGCCGCGCCCAACCAAAAAGCGGCAAATTAAACAAATAGCATAAAAACGGCAAAAAAATTGTGCCCATGGGGTCAATATGTTTTATCGGGTTAAAAGTTAAACGCCCCATAAGATAGGCGGTATCGTCGCCGTTTTTATAGGCAACAAAACCATGTGCATATTCGTGCAAGATTATTGAAAAAAGTAAAATCAGTAAAGTTATAAATATTTCCATATAACAAGTATTTTAGCAATTTTAAAGCCTTTTTCCAATAATAATAAAATGTTGCGCTTTTGTTAAAAAAAGGTATAATGTTTTTGTTGTTAATTATATGGGAGGTACTTATAAAAATGAATAAATATTTTATTGATGTCATCAAAAATCATTATATTGATTTTGCTGGCAAAGCAACACGCACCCAATTTTGGCTGTTTGTGTTGTGGGACATTATTGTCGGTTTCGTTTTAGGTCTTATTTGCGGTATGTTCTTGCAACAAAATACTGCCAATATGATTAACTGGATTTATTGGCTTGCCTTGCTTTTACCTTCTTTGGGTATTGCTGCAAGAAGACTTAGAGACGGCGGTTTTAGCCCTTGGCTTCTCTTGTTAGGTTTTATTCCCGTTATTGGCTGGCTTATTTTGCTTATTCTTTATATTATGCCAAGCAAATAAGTAAAGCACAATATTTAAAATTAAGCCCCTGTTTTTTTAAAAAAAGAAAAAGCAGGGGTTTTTAAATGCCAAAATATCCCCCCTTCTAAAAATGATAAAATATGTATTATGAAGGCAGAATCAAAAAGCATTATTATTATTGCTATTGCAAACGGGCTTATTTCTTTTGGCTATTCCTTATCTATTCCGTTTTTAACCCTTTATTTAACTACACAAAAGCAAGTGCCGGCGGGCGTTGTGGGTATTATGCTTGCTTTAGCAATGTTAACAACGGCTATTGCAAGCGCAATCAGCGGGGAAGCTTGTGATGCTTTCGGGCGTAAAAAAGTTATGGTGGTTTCGCTTGCTTTGCGCGCCCTTTCAATGTTGATTATTGCCGGTTTTATCTTTTTTGATGCTCATTATATGTGGACTATGGCAGCCCATTTTGCAGGTTGTTTTTTGGGCGCTTTTTTTAGGCCTGCTTCTAATGCGTGGATTGCCGATAATACCACCCCCACCCAACGCATAAAAGCGTTTGGTTATATTCGTATCGGTCAAAATCTTGGTTGGTTTATGGGCCCGGCCGTAGGCGGTTTTTTGACGAGATATTCTTATTCTTTAGGTTTTGCTTCAACGGGTTTAACTTTCTTTATAACAACGCTTTATGTCTATAATACTATTAAGGAAACGCTTGCCAAAACTATTGCAAGAAAAACTAATTTTATTGATATGATTTTGGCTTTAAAAGATAAAAAACTTGCCAAACTTTGCACTTATAATTTTTTAATTTCTATCGTTACCGCGCAACTTGTTGTGGGGCTTTCCTTGCACTCGGTAAAAGTTATGCACCTTAGCGAAAATTTCGTCGGCATACTCTTTTCCGCACAGGGTTTTACGGTGGTTGTGCTTCAATATTATATAAGCAAATTATCTAGCAAAATCAGCATCACTTCTGCCTTGGCACTTGGTTGTTTTTTATATGCAATAGGTTATGGCTCTGTCGGTTTTGCTTGGTGCGTGGGTGCTTTAATGGCAGGTGTTGTTGTTAGTGCTATTGGTGAAATGTTTGTTTTGCCGGCAGGTCATAGTCTTGCTTCCAATATTGCGCCAAATAACCAGCGTGGCAGATATCTTGGCCTTTATGTCCTGTCAAATCAGGCAGGCAGTGCAGCAGGTATTTTTATTGCCGGTGTTTTAATGCAAGATATCAGCCCTATTTACGCCCCAGGCCCTTGGCTTGTGGTGGCGGCAATCGGCGGGGCGGCGGGCGTTTTATTTTATAGTTTAAAACGCTCTTTAACTAGAGAGCAAAACGGCCTAAAACCTAAAAATTCCGTTCCTTTAATAAAGGAAATGCCATCTTGATTAAAATTAGCAAATACTTGCTTTGTTTGCTAAAATTGAGTATAATATTTAGTGAAATTTACCCTAGGGGGTCTTATTTATGTTAGATGAAATTAATGAAACACAGCAGAACTTTCCGCCGCGTTTACCCGTTATAACGATACGCGATGTGGTTATGTTCCCGGGTATGTCTTTACCAATATCTGTTAACAGGCCAAAATCTGTTATGGCTGTTGAGGTTGCGCTTGGTGCGCCTGGCAAATATATTATTGCCCTTTCTCAAAAACAGGCCGAGGTTGAAGACCCAAAAGAAGACGATTTATTTAAGTTTGGCGTTTTGGCGCAAATTACGCAATCTTTAAAAATGCCAGACGGCAGTATGAAAGTATTTTTGCAAGGTCTTAGCCGCGCTGCTATTGAAAACCTTGAGTTTAACCCCCTTGCAAAATGCTGGTTTGCCCAAGTTTCTTATCCTAAAGAAGAAGTTGTAAAAGATGCCGAAGTGCAGGCCCTTATGCGCCAAACCCTTGATGCTTTTGAAGAATATGCAATGGTAACAAAACGCATTGCTATTGAAGGCGTTTCCTTTTTAAGACAGATTGAAGACCCTTCAAAACTTGCAGATACTATTGCTTCAAACATTATTGTTAAAACGCAAAACAGGCAAGATATTTTGGAAAGTGTTAATGTTAAAAAACGCCTTGAAAAACTTTTAAAACTTTTGGCTAGCGAAGTGGAAATTATTACCCTTGAAGAAAAAATTCACTCTAAAGTGCGTAGTCAAATAGAAAAATCTCAGAAGGAATATTACCTTAACGAGCAAATGAAGGCAATTCAAAAAGAACTGCGCCAGAAAGATGATTTCCAAAAAGATTTAGACGAACTTAGAGCAAAAGTCAAAAAGAATAATTTGCCAAAGCAGGCAGCAGAAGTTGCTACAAAAGAAATTGAACGCCTTGCCAAAATGGCACCCTTTTCTCCGGAATCAACCGTTTCAAGAACTTTCCTTGATTGGCTTGTTAATATGCCGTGGGATATTTCTACAACGGATGTTTTAGATATTGAAAAAGCAAAAGAAATCTTGGACGAGGACCACTACGGCCTAGAAAAAGTTAAAGAAAGAATTTTGGAGTATCTTGCAGTGCGCCAACTTACCAAAAGTTTAAGAGGGCCGGTTTTGTGCTTTGTTGGGCCCCCGGGAACAGGTAAAACCTCTATTGCTAAATCAATAGCTCGCGCTATCGGCAGAAAGTTTATAAGAATGTCGCTTGGCGGTGTTAGGGATGAAAGCGAAATCAGAGGCCACAGAAGAACTTATATCGGTTCTATGCCCGGTCGCATTATTCAAGGTATCAGCAAAGTTAAAACAAATAACCCTGTTTTCTTGCTTGATGAAATTGATAAAATGGGCTCCGATTGGCGTGGCGACCCTGCCGCTGCTATGCTGGAACTTTTAGACCCCGAGCAAAATAAAGATTTTGTGGACCATTATTTAGATGTTCCTTTTGATGTCTCAAAAGTTTTGTTTATTACGACGGCAAATTCTCTTTCAAGCATCCCTGTAACCCTTAGAGATAGACTTGAAATTATAGAATTTTCCGGCTACACAAATTACGAAAAAATTTCTATCGCACAAAAATATTTGCTTCCGCGCCAAATGAAAGAACACGGCTTAAAAGACGGCAATTTAAAAATTGACGAAGATGCTTTAGAGTTAATTATTCGCGATTATGTTAGAGAAGCCGGTGTGCGTAATTTTGAACGCGCTATTGGCACAATAGCCCGCAAAGCCGCCCGCAAATTCCTTGAAAAGAAGAAAGCCATAAAAGTTAGCACGGAAAATCTTTCCGACTACCTTGGCGTGCCAAGATACAGCAACTTTGCCGCCGAAGAAAACGGCATTGGTATTTCAACGGGACTAGCTTGGACGAGTGTCGGCGGTGAAACCTTGGCTATTGAAGCCACCAAATATGCCGGCAAAGGCAAACTTATTTTAACCGGCCAACTTGGCGGTGTTATGAAGGAAAGCGTTCAAGCGGCCTTAACTTATGCAAGAAGCCGCGGTTATGGCAAAAAGTTTAATTTTGATAAGCAGGATATTCATATCCACTTCCCCGAGGGTGCCGTTCCCAAGGATGGCCCTTCAGCCGGAACAGCTATCACAACTGCCTTGATTAGTTTGATTGAAAATACCCCCGTCAAAAAAGGTATTGCTATGACGGGCGAAATAACTATAACAGGGCGCGTTTTGCCTGTTGGCGGAATAAAGGAAAAATTCCTTGCCGCTTACAGAGAAAATATCAAAACAATTCTTTACCCCAAGACTAACGAGAAAGATGTATCGGAAATTCCCGAACAAATAAGAAAGGAATTAAACCTGATACCTGTTTCCCATATGGACGAAGTGGTAAAAGTTGTTTTTGGCAAAGAAAAAAAAGAAGTAAAACAAAAAAAACAAACTAAAACCAAAAAGAAGTAAGGAGACAATGTAATGCTTAAAAGTTGGATAAAGGAGTTTAAAGAATTTGCCGTAAAAGGCAATATGATTGATATGGCAGTCGGTATCATTATCGGTGCTGCTTTTAGCGGTGTGGTTAATTCGCTAGTTAAAGATGTTTTAATGCCACCGATAAGTTTGCTACTTTCAAAAATAAACTTTAGCGGGCTTGTTTGGGTGCTTAAAGATTCCGCAACTCACCCGGGGCCTTATCAATCTTTAGAAGTTGCCCAACAAGCCGGTGCGGTTGTTTTACATATCGGTGCTTTTATTAATACTTTAATTAGTTTTTTAATTACAGCCCTTGCTGTATTTATCTTAATTAAAGCAATTAACAAACTTAAACGCAAAGAAGCCCCCAAACCGGTTACCACAAAGGAATGTCCTTTCTGTAAGAGTGCAATTAACATTGCAGCGACAAAGTGCCCTAACTGCACTTCCGAACTCAAATAATTCAAAAACCCCGTCTAAAAAGACGGGGTTTTTTGTGCGTAAAATGATGTAATTATTTGTTATACTTAATAAAGTCATTAAGTGTTTTTCCTTCTTTTGTTCGCCAGTAATATTTACCGTTACAAGCACCTCCACAAACAAATACTCCTGCGGAGGATGGTGAGGCAAATTCTATATCTTTAGTTGTTTTATTATTTTTTAAAGATTTAGTATTTTTCTTACGCAGACTTTGCACAACATTTTTATTGCTATATATTTTAGGATCAATGTGTGAACCTTTTTTTAAAATAAAACGATTACCATTTTTTACAATCATTGTGGCCTCAACAGAATCGCGCATAAAATTAAACTTAACTTTGGGGCTTACTTTTACAATATATTTTCCTTTGTATGTTAATGTTCTTTTTGTAGATTTGTCTTCAGATTCATTTGTATCATCAGGAGAATTGATTTCTGCATCATCTAGCATCTCTGCTATACCTTTTACATATGTTAAAGCATCTTCTGGTTTTATATTAAAAAACTCCCGTCCTTTACGAATTCTTTTATCAGCCAATTCTGTTAATATTTTATGTATTTGTTTTTCTAAAATTTCATATTTAGAAGTTTTTATTGTCGCATAAATTTCAAAAGGTAAAGGGATAGCTGTATTATCTAGTTCTTTGGATCTAATATTAACTTCCCGATCAGTTTTTCCAATTTTAACCCAATCTTCTCTAAAACTTGGATTTGTCAAAATATACACATAACCCTTTTTTGCTTTCATAAACTCTCCTCAGTAATAAATGTAAAACAATTATATCAAAAAAACACCTCTTCTAATAAAAAAGGGAGTTTTGTGTTTTTTTGTAAAATTAAAACTCTATCTTACTTTTAAGAGAGAGCGGCCGTTTTCAGCCGGGGCACCCGGGTCTAAAGTTTCCACATTATCAACGATATACATATATTTATAATCGCCGGGATAAAGAACTAAAGTTGTTTCCCATACTCCGTTTTTCTTGGTTAAGGCAACGGGCTTTCTGCTGGTAAAACCGCTGACTATTGCCACTTTTTTAGCTTCGCCGTAATATTTAAAAGTGACCTTTCTTGTTTTGCCTGTTCCACTGATAAAAACACTTTGTTTTTTTGCCTCAGCAGGAGCTTTTGCTATATTTGTAGGCTCTGTTTTGGGGGCAGAATCAGTTTTTGCTGCTTCTTTAGCAGTTTCTTTAGGTTCTTCTTTTTTAGGGGCATTAATAGCAGGTTTTTCTTCTGCCTTGGTAGCGGGTATTTTATCTTCTTCTACTATAATTTCTTCAACAAAAGTTTTGCTAGGTTTTGCTTGTGTTTGGCTAGAGTGGGTTAAAGCGGCAAATTGTTTTTGCATTTCCCCCCCAAAAGAGTGGTAAATAAAATAAGCAAAAACGCACAAGGCGGCAATATCTAAAAAAATCAAAAACAGCCACATTTCTTTGGAACTTTTTTTGTTTTCTGAATTGTTTTCTTGCATATTATTTTGTAGCCCCTTTATAATTATTATTAGCGGGCGAAGGGAATCGAACCCTCGTCTAAAGCTTGGGAAGCTTCCGTTCTACCATTGAACCACGCCCGCAAGTAAATTGCTTATATTATTCTACAATATTTGAGAAAAAAAAACAAAAATAAAACCGCCTTATTCTAAAAAAAGAACAAGGCGGTTTTTGTGCTAAAAGTTTTTAGCGGTTATGCTTTAACTTCCTCTTTAGTTTCAACTTTAGTGCCGGGTAAGGCAGCAAGTTGTTTGTAAAGATTGCGTTTATAAGCATATTCGGCTTCCGCAATTTTTAATAATTGCTCGGCTCTTTCTGGGTTATTTTTCATTAAGGCTTTAAAGCGGTTTTCACCGGACATAAAGTCTTTTAAGCTGATAACCGGTTCGCCGGAGTCAATTTTAAGCGGGTTAAGGCCTTGTGCTTTTAAAGCAGGGTTGTAGCGGTAAAGTATCCATCTGCCGCTTTGAACTGCTTTTTTGGCCTCCAAAAGACCTTTGCTCATATCAATACCATGGGCGATACAATGGGAGTAGCAAACCACTAAGGCCGGGCCGTCATAGGCTTCTGCTTCGGCAAGGGCTTGAACTGCCTGGTTCATATTTGCACCAAGGCAGACTTGGGCTACATAAATATTGCCATAAGTCATAGCAATCATACCTAAATCTTTTTTAGGCATTGATTTACCTGCTGCGGCAAACAAGGCAACGGCACCCATAGGGGTTGCTTTAGACATTTGACCGCCGGTATTGGAGTAAACTTCGGTATCCATTACCATAATCTTAATGTTTTTTCCGCTTGCTAAAACATGGTCTAAACCGCCGTAACCGATATCGTAGGCCCAGCCGTCGCCACCCAAGATCCAGACTGATTTTTTAACTAAGTAATCAGCCAAGGCAAGCATTCTTTCATCTTTAGTTAAAGATTTAAGTTTTGCGACTCTTGCTCTTTGGGCATCAATTTCGGCTGTGGTTTTTTGGGAAGCGTTTAAGATTTCGTTTACCAAAGCGTCATTGTTTAAGGTTGCTTTAATTGTGTTTAACTGGGCAACTGCGTCGCTATAAAGTTGATCATAGGCTAAGCGAATACCAAGACCAAATTCTGCGTTATCTTCAAATAAGGAGTTAGCCCAAGCAGGTCCTTTGCCATCTTCTCTCTTTGTATAAGGAGTTGTCGGTAAGTTTCCGCCGTAAATTGAAGAGCAACCTGTTGCGTTTGCAATTGCTAAGTGATCGCCGTGTAATTGGGTTAAAAGTTTTACATAAGGTGTTTCACCGCAACCAGCGCAAGCGCCGGAGAACTCAAACAAAGGTGTTTGTAATTGAGAACCTTTAACGCTTTCTTTTTTGGTTTTAACATCTGCCTGTTTAATATTAAGGAAGAAATTGAAGTTATCTCTTTCATCTTTTCTTAACGGGAGTTGTTCAACCATATTAATTGCTTTCTTTTCTGGGTTATTTTTGTTTTTGGCCGGGCAGTTAATTACGCAGGCAGCGCAACCGGTGCAGTCTTCAACTGCGACTTGGGTTGTAAATCTAAGTCCTGCTAAATCTGCTTTACCGGCAGCGGATTTGAAAGTTTTAGGAGCGTTTTTAAGTTCGCTTTCATTATAGGCTTTAATACGGATAGCAGCGTGTGGGCAAACTAGCGAGCAGATACCGCATTGAATACAAGTTTCCGGGTCCCATGACGGGCATTGAATTGCGATATTGCGTTTTTCGTATTTGGTTGTGCCTGTGGGGAAAATACCGCCAACCGGCATTTTTGAAGTTGGCAAACTATCGCCTTGATAGGAAATCATTTTGCCAAGCACATCTTTAACAAACTCAGGGGCATCAGCGGGAACAGGAGATTGGACATGAGTTGTAGAGCTAACTTTGCTTGGATATTTAATTTCGTTTAAACCTGCTAAAGCGGCATCAATAGCGGCATAGTTTTTCTTTACCACTTCTTCGCCTTTTTTCATATAGGTTTTCTTTGCTGCTTCTTTAATAGCATCAATAGCGGCATCTTTATCCATAACGCCGGAAATACCGAAGAAAGCAGTTTGCATAATGGTGTTTGTTCTTGAACCCATACCGCTCTTTAAAGCAATGTGGGAAGCATCAATAGCATAGAATTTTAATTTTTTATCAATAATTTGTTGTTGAACTTCGGCAGGTAATTTATCCCAAACTTCTTCTTTGCTGTAAGGGGCGTTTAAAAGGAAGGTTGCACCCTGTTTTGCTTTACCGAGAATATCATATCTTTCAAGGAAAGAGAACAAGTGGCAAGCAATAAAATCGGCCTTTTCAATAAGATAAGGAGATCTGATATATTTTTTGCCGAATCTGATGTGGGAGGTTGTCATTGAACCTGCTTTTTTAGAGTCGTAAACAAAATAACCTTGTGCTAAGTTATCGGTTTTGGCACTAATAATTTTCATTGTGTTTTTATTTGCCCCGACGGTTCCATCAGAACCTAAACCATAAAACATTGCATTATAGGTATCGTTTGTATCAGTATCAAAATTGGTCGGAGTTTTTAAAGATTTACCGCCCAAGTCATCTTCAATACCAACAATGAAACTTGTGATAGGTTGTTTGGCATCTAAATTATCAAAAACGGCTTTTACCATAGCGGGTGTAAATTCTTTAGAGCCGATACCATATCTACCGCCGAAAATTAAAGGTGTTGTTTTAAATTTGGCTTTTGCTTCATTTGTTAAGAAAGCTGCGCAAACATCTTGGAATAAAGGTTCCCCCAGGGAACCGGGTTCTTTTGTTCTATCCAAAACGGCAACTTTTTTGGTTGTGGCAGGGAAGGCATTGATGAAATCTTGTGCGCTGAAAGGTCTAAAAAGTTTAACTTTTAAGACACCCACTTTTTCATCTTTCATATACTCAACGGCATTTTGCGCCACATCTGCACCGGAAGCCATAATAACAATAACTTTCTCAGCATCTTTTGCGCCGACATATTCAAATAAATCATAATGTCTGCCGGTAAGTTTTTCAAATTTAGCCATATATTTTTTGACTATGGCAGGGGTTGCTTCGTAATATTTATTTACGGCTTCTCTGCCTTGGAAGTAAACATCCGGATTTTGGGCTGTTCCGCGGATTGTAGGATTTTCCGGATTCATAGCGTTTTGGCGGTGTTTTGCAACTAAATTATCGTCAATCATTTCTTTCATTGTTTCATAAGGCAAAACATCAACCATATTAAGTTCGTGGGAAGTTCTAAACCCATCAAAGAAGTGAACGAAAGGAACTCTTGCTTCTAAAGTGGCTGCTTGGGCAATTAAAGCAAAGTCCATAGCTTCTTGAGCATTTGCGCTGCCAAGCATAGCCCAACCGGTTTGGCGCACTGCCATAATATCGCTGTGATCGCCGAAAATTGATAAAGCGTGGGTGGCAATAGCTCTTGCTGAAACATGGAAAACCGTTGGTGTAAGTTCGCCGGCGATTTTAAACATATTTGGAATCATCAAAAGTAAACCTTGGGAAGCGGTAAAGGTTGTTGTTAAGGCACCGGCTGCAAGGGCGCCGTGCACTGCGCCTGAGGCGCCGCCTTCAGATTGAAGTTCGCTTACTACAGGGACATTGCCCCAAATATTCTTTTCCCCTTTGGCGGATTTTGCGTCGCAAATTTCGCCCATTGTGGAAGAAGGGGTAATAGGATAAATAGCAATTACTTCGTTTGTTGCATGGGCGACATGGGATACTGCTGTGTTGCCGTCCATTGCGGTAAGTTTTTTGGACATGTGTCTTCTCCTAAATAAAATATATCTATATTGTATCACTTTAAGAGAATTTGCGCAAAGTGTTTAAAAAAGTGCTACAATGTTTTTATATTTATACAGGAGGTTTTTTTAATATGTCAGTTTCTTATAAAGAACTCGGCTTTGTTAACACAAGAGAAATGTTTAAGAAAGCCATGGAAGAAGGTTATGCAGTTCCCGCATACAATTTTAACAATATGGAGCAATTACAAGCAATTATTACCGCTTGCAGAGAATCCCGTTCTCCCGTAATTTTACAGGTTTCTAAAGGCGCAAGAAATTATGCCGATGCAACTTTGCTTAGATGGATGGGTAGAGGCGCTATTGAAATGATGAAAAAAGCTGGCGACCCTGTGCCTGTAGCCCTTCACTTAGACCACGGCGATAGTTTTGAACTTTGTAAAGATTGTATTGATTCTGGTTTTTCTTCCGTAATGATTGACGGCTCTGCTTTACCTTACGAAGAAAACATTGCCTTAACCAAAAAAGTTGTTGAATATGCCCACAAATTTGATGTAACCGTAGAAGGCGAACTTGGTGTTTTAGCCGGTATTGAAGATGAAGTTTCCGCCGAGAAACACACTTATACCGATCCTGCCCAAGTGGAAGATTTTGTAAAAAGAACAGGTGTTGATTCTTTGGCAATTTCTATCGGAACAAGCCACGGCGCTTATAAATTTAAAGTTAAACCAGGCGAAAGTGTCCCCCCCCTTCGCTTTGATATTTTAGCCGAAGTTGAAAGAAGACTCCCCGGTTTCCCTATCGTTTTACACGGGGCTTCAAGTGTAGATCAAAAAGCCGTTGCCACAATTAACAAATACGGCGGTAAACTTGAAAACGCAGTCGGCGTGCCGGAAGAACAATTAAGAAAAGCCGCCAAAAGCGCAGTTTGCAAAATTAATGTTGACTCCGACGGCCGCTTGGTTATGACAGCAGCAATCCGCAAAGTCTTTGCGGAAAAACCTGCCGAATTTGACCCGCGCAAATATTTAGGACCAGCCAGAGCAGACCTTATTGAAATGTATAAATCTAAAAACGAAAAGGTTCTTGGCTCCGCCGGTAGATATTAATACTTGCTTTTGAAAGTAAAAAATGCCCTACTCAAAAGAGTGGGGCATTTTTTATCTTCGGCTTTTGCGTTTATAGTGCGTTATACCTCGCTCATATATACGGGGTCATGGGGACAAACTTTGTGTTGCCCTCCTCGTGATTTGCTTTTTGTTTTTGCAAAAAAGCCCTGATTATTTCAAAAAGGAATAATCAGGGCTTTGATAATATGAATGTTTTATATTTTAAAATTATCTGCTGCTTTTTTTATTTTTTCTGCTTCTTGTTTTTTTTCTAATTCATTCATTTCTTTTTCTGCTTGATCCATTAGTTTTGTGTTTTCAATAATAAAGTCTACTATTCCGGTATAGTCATTTAATTCTCGGACCCAAACAGCGCGATTTTGATTAGTTGCATCAATAATTACTCTGGTTTTTCCGTCGTCATAAACATAAAAGGGAATAACATCTCCAACCCCTTTGCTTTTGAATTTGATATTTAGTTTGTTCTCAAATATTTTTACGAAATCTCTTAAAGATCCGTTTAATTCATAAGATTTATTTATTCCGGCAATAGTCCCTTGAGCAGTTGTTATTATCAAAATTTTAGTTATTCCCTGATTGTCTAATATTGTACCATAAGTAAAAGGGGTTAATTGCTTTAATTCTTTACCTTCATAACCTCTGTTTTTGAACTTTTCACCTATTCTGTAAGTATCAAAAAGC
>JAFQAA010000082.1 GCA_017417005.1 Elusimicrobiaceae bacterium
ATAATATTATTTTTAGCGGCTTTATAGGCGCTTTTGTGGGTAGTAGTTTTGGTGCTGTGGGTGCAGGAAGAAACGCCAAGCAGGGGCTTAAAGATACGGGAAAGGTAGAAATAAAATCGCCTTACTCTATAACGCTTGAGGATGCTTATTTTAGCGGTGTTAAGAGTTTAACCGATTTAGGTATGCCGCCAGAGGATGCGGAAAAACTTACTTTTAGTTTGCTTAAAAAAGCGGCCGCGCCGGAAACTATTAAAGAAATACAAGATATGATTAAAGAGGAAAATTCTAACTTAACATATCTTAATAATGACGAGGACCAAAACGCTGCTGCCGTTAAAGCAGCTATTGAAAAAGCAACCGCACCGGATAGAATTGTGCGCGAGCAGGCTTTTAATATAGCAGATAAAGTGGAAGAAGAAGCCCTTAAAGCAGGCCGTGCACCCGAAGAAGCGGCCGCAAGTGCGGCACTTGAGCAGGCGCGGGCAATAGGGATGTATAATTTAACTGATGTTTTGCCGAGAGATTTATATCAAATAAATATTGAGGCCGAAAGTTCCGCCGAAAATGATTTGAGCGGACAGGAGGATGCTTCGTTTGATTTTGGCGGAAATATGGAAACTGATACGGCCGAAATAGACGCTTTTACAAATATGGATGATCTCTTGGCTTCTTTGTCAAAAGAGCAGAGAACGGAAGTTTTAGGGAAAGTTAATTTTGATAAAAGGCTTGATCCTTTATATAAAGAAATAGGCGAGTTTAAAGCGGCCGTAAATAAAAAGATAAAAGACGGAAAAACTTTAACTCAATATGTTGCTACCGAAGCAACGGCCGAAGAAAAAGCAACGGCCGAAAGACTTTTTAACGAATTTGAGCAAAAACAATTAGAAATAGCAAAAGAGTTTTTAAAAGAGCAAAAAACACCGCAAACGCTTTATCAAGAGGGTATTGAGGAAAAGGAAAACAAACCGGAACTTTTTAAAGCAGATAAACAGGTAAGTGAAAACTTTGCTAGAGAAGTTAATGAAAGTTTGAATAACGGAAACCCTAAAGAAAAAAGATTTTTTGAAATGGGAAAAGTGCCGGCGGTGTATAATTTTGTCGGCTTGCCTATGCAGGATCTTAAAACAAACAAACTAGCGATGCGCAAGGCTTTGGGGTTGCTTACTGAAGAAGAGTTAAAAAAAGATAAAAGGTTGCATAATCATAATGTCCCTTTAGATGTTGTAAATCGTTTGGTAGATTTAGTTGCTGAGCCTATTGCAATATTTAAGTCTAATAATAAGGAAGATAAAAATAAATTTGTAGCGGTTTTGGATGCAAAATTTGAAGATAAACAAATTGTTGCTATTCTTTCGCCTAATGAGAAACAAAAGGGTTTCACTTTTATACCTACTGCTTATGAAAAAGACGATTTTGAAACTTTTGTAAGAGAAACATCTAAAAATAAAAATATACTTTACATAAATGAAGAAGGAGCAAAAAGTTCCGGGTTAACTCTACAGACTAACTTCATAGAACAAATTGCTCCTAATAATAATATACTAACAAAAGACGAAATTGTCAAGGGGGAATTTCTTTTAGTTGACGGAAAAAAGAGAGCGGCGAGAAACTCCGAGGGGAATTTAATACATACTAATTTGGCCGCAATAAGAAATTTCTATAAATGGTTTGGCGATAGTAAAGTAGTGGACGAGCAAGGCAGACCGCTTGTTGTTTATCACGGGACGAGCGGTAAGTTTAACATTTTTAAAGGTGTTAAGCATTTTTTTACCGATAATAAAGATTTAGCAGACGCTTACGGAAGTGCTGAAACTATGCCCGTTTATTTAAGAGCGGAAAACCCCTTAATGGTTGACGCTTATAAACAATCTTTTGAAGATATTGCAAATGCAAAAGATTTTAAGAAAAAACAAAAAGATTTAACGGAAACTGATTATAAGAAATTGGCTAAATACCATAATATGCCGGTGGAAGAAATAAAAGAGTTTTTTCCAAAAGAGGGGGATAGCCTGGTAAATCTTGCCCGGGCTTATGGCGAAAAATCAAGAAGCACAAATGGGTGGGCAGATTATGCGAAAGAAAAAGGTTATGACGGCGTAATTATAAAAGATGTTGTAGATAATACCGGGTGGGAAAATGCAGATATTGCTGCAACTGATTATATTGTTTTTGAACCGACGCAAATAAAATCTGTCTATAACAAAGGCACTTTTGACGAGAAGAACCCGAATATTTATTATCAAGACAAGCGCGGGAGCGTGAGTTTTGCAGACGATATTAAACAGGCGTTTATTAAGTTTAATGAAACTTCGGATAAATCAACGCTGATACACGAACTGGCACATATTTGGCTTAAAGATATTGAACGCTTTGCGCAAGTTAGCACAAAGCCGGAATTTTTGGAATTTAAGCAAAACTTGGATGCTTGGCTTGGCGAACCGGTGGACGGCGTTTATACAAGAGAGCAGCAGGAAAAATTTGCTAAAACTTTTGAAAAATATATGCAAGAAGGCAAGGCGCCAAACGCCGAACTACAAAGTATTTTTGAAAAGTTTAAAGAGTGGTTGCAGGAAATTTATTCCGCCGTTAGAGATTATGTAAAACTTACACCCGAAGCAATAAAGACTTTTGATACTTTGCTTGCAAGCGAAAAAGGCACTTATAATATTGACAAAATAAGAAACAAAACCGCACAGGCAAAAGCCGTGGTTGAGAAAATTAAAAAGGGCCAAGCGGCAACTATTGACGGCGTAAATGTTAAAGATATTAAAGAAGCACTTAAAGTTATGAACGCGCGCATACCGGCTGCACCGAAAGAAAACCTTTTGCGCACTTTGAGAAGTAAAGGCGCGGACTATGCAAACGCGGCCAAAATTGATAAAGAGGCTTATAAAAATGCAAGAGTGCCGAATAAAAAAACCGGAATACAAGATAATCTTGCTTTAACGCTGCGCGACTGGGGCTATATGGACTTTGATGATAGTGCGGTTGATACCTATGACGGGCTTGTTGAGCAAAATGAAATTGCCGCAGATTTAATTGACAGGGCTTTCAGCGGCGAAAAGGTTTATAA
>JAFQAA010000083.1 GCA_017417005.1 Elusimicrobiaceae bacterium
CAAAGGGCATAAATATTCTTTTATACGGCGCACCAGGTAACGGAAAGACGGAATTTGCCAAAATGCTGGCAACTCAAAATCAAAAAGATTTTTATGCCATAGGTGAAAGAGAACGCGGAGAAGAAGAAAGAAATTACCGCCTTCAAGCCCTTTATAGAAGTTTAAGAGCCGTAAATAAAAATAAAAGTTGTTTTTTACTTTTTGACGAAGCTGAAGATATTTTTTCAAACGGAAATACCCGCTGTAATAAAGTGCAAATTAACCGCCTGCTTGAAGATAACCCCTGCCCTATTATTTGGACTACAAATAATATTGAATTTATGGATAGGGCTTTTGTGCGCCGTTTTACTCTTGCTATACATTTTAAAACACCTCCGGTGGAAATTAGAAAAAAAATTTGGAATAAATACTTAAAGAAAAATAAAATTAAGGCAAATGCCGGGCAAGTTTTAGAATTAGCAAAAGATTATGTTGTTGCCCCTTCAATGATAGCAGGGGCCACAAAAGCCGCTAAAATGATTAAGGGTGATATCCATAGCGTAAAACAACATATTGATATTATGCGCCAAGCCTTAAATAACGGCTATAAAAGACCTCAAGAAACGAAAATAAAAACAGAGTTTTGCCCCGCTCTTCTTAATACAGATTTAGACTTGGAAAAACTTAAAAATCAACTTACAGGTTTAGGCAAATTAAATTTTTCTTTATGTTTATATGGTGTTTCCGGTACGGGAAAATCAGCCTATGCAAGATATTTGGCAGAGGCTTTGGATATAAAGTTTTGCCAAAAAAGAGTTTCCGATTTAGTTAGTTCCTATGTCGGCAAAACAGAGCAAAATATAGCTATGGCTTTTAGAGAAGCAAAGGAAGAAAAATCTTTGCTGATTTTTGACGAGGCCGATTCCTTTTTACAGGACCGCACACAAGCACGCTATTCTTGGGAAAAAACAGCCGTAAACGAAATGCTTACTTGGATGGAAAGCCACCCTTATCCTTTTATTTGCACAACAAATTTAATGGATAATCTTGACCCTGCAAGTTTGCGCCGTTTTACCTTTAAAGTTAAATATGACTTTTTAAAATCAGAGCAAATCAAAATAGCCTTTAAATTATTTTTTAATTTAGAGGTTAAGAGGGAAGATATACTTTGCTTAAACAGGATTACCCCAGCAGATTTTGCTTTAATAAAGGCTAAGGCGGAAATTCTTGGCCTTAAAAATCAGCCTCAAACGCTTATAAAAATGCTTCTTGAAGAACAAAATTTAAAAAATAAAAAAGAGCCTTTGCATATTGGCTTTCAAACAGAAGTTTAGACTGGCTTTAGTAATTTCTTTGGTGTTAGCGCCTTTACGGGCATTTTTTAATAGTATCGTAAATTTCGTATAACTTTTGCACGCCGTTTTCTAAAACATAATAATGGTGTATATAAGGAACCAAAAGGGCAAGACATAAAACGCATAATAAACAATACAAAATTCCATAATATAAATCATTTGAAAAGCAGGAACAGGCTGCTGTAAATATCGTTAAAAAAGCAAACAATAAGGTAACAATTAAGTGTATCAAACGCTCTTGCTGAAAGAAAGAGATTTGAACCAGCATTTCACGCAAAATTTCGCTTTTATTTTGTTTAAGTTTACCTTGTGCTATTTCATTAGAAACTTTTAGCATTTGTGCAATATAATCTTTAATTTTCTTTCCCATATAAAAAACCTCTTTTTATTTACAAAAATATTATACGAAACTTTTTATATAAAGACATAGGCCCTAAATGTTTACATAATAAAAAGCCCCCTACCTTAAAGTAAGGGGCGCGATATTCTTAAACGGAAATAAGGTTAGCAAATTTCTCCGTCTCCAAAGCCAAATTGCACTAAAGAATTTTCTTTAGCCTGTGCACATATATATTGGATATCAGTTCTTGCTTCCATAGTGCGAACAGCCTGGGGCAAAACACGCACACATGAGCCTTCTTTAACCTCAATAGTTTGGCCGTCTAAGGTCATAGTGCCGTTGCCTTTAAGAAAAATATAGACTTCCTCGTTTTGTTTATGTTTGTGGTTAAAAGGTGCTTTTGCTCCTGCCGGCATAAAATTAACGGATATTTCACAACTGGTAAGACCTAGAGTATCGTGCAAAAAAGCTTTACCATGTTCGTATTTTACACCTATTTCAGATAAATTGCCAATTTCGGTTTTTGTATAGTTTGCCATAAATCTCTCCTGTTAAATAGTATAGTTTATTAAACTAAAAAATAGTTTTTTTGTAAAGTAGGCACTATTTTGTAATATAGGTACCTATTAGAAACTATTGTAAAAAATAATATACAATAGATATTATGATAACACGAAAAAATATGTCCCCCTGCCCTGTGGGGCTTTTACTACAAGCTATTGGTAATAAATGGAAAGTGCTTATTATACGCGATTTATTAACAGGCACTAAACGCTTTGGTATGCTTAAAAAAAGTGTGGGGTGCTCCCAAAAAGTGTTAACGGATAATTTGCGTATATTAGAAGAAGACGGCCTGGTTAAGCGTAAAGTATATGCGGAAGTTCCGCCTAGGGTAGAATACACTTTAACTAAAACGGGGCTTACCCTAAAACCTGTCTTAAATGCTATGGCTACTTGGGGCGAAAAATACCGCAAAATCCTTACTAAATAAAAGAGTTTTACTTATTCTTTTTACTTTCAAGTTGAAGCAGTTTTCTTTTTATGGAAAGGCCGGCGGCGTATCCTGTTAAATTGCCGTTTGCGCCTATTACGCGGTGGCAGGGAATTATAAGCGAAATCAAATTATGCCCCACCGCGCCGCCAACTGCCTGGGCAGACATTTTTTTAAGGCCTCGCTTTTTGGCAATTTGGGCGGCAATTTGCCCATAAGTCATAGTTTTGCCGTATGGGATTTTTAACATAATTTCCCCCACTTCTTTACAAAAAGGCGTTGCGCGAATAAGAAGAGGCGGTGTAAAATCGGGTTTATTACCGCTAAAATAAATATCAAGCCAGCAACAAGTTTGCTTAAAAATGGGTAAAGATTTTTCTTGTGCTTTGTCCTGTAAAGTATTAGCAAAATATTTTTGCCCGTCAAACCACAAACCTATTAAACTTGTGCCGTCGCTTGCTAAAGTAAGGGGGCCAAAAGGCGATTTATAGTGATATAAATAATCCATAGTATAACTGCATTTTAGCATTTTGAAATATAAAAACTTTCTGTTTTGCGGTTTTTATTTTGCAGCGTTTGCAAATGCCCAAAATTTAAAAAACTATTGCTTTTAGAGAAAATATACTATTTTCTCTTTTTCAATTTTATGATAAAGTAAGCAGAAATTACTGCTGTAAAAACAAGCCCTAAAGGCCAGGCAACACCAGCCGGTAAGTGCAAACACTCAGGCGCAATTAAGAAATAGGTTGTGCTTACTGCCGTCATAAAAATAGCCGGCACAAGAGTAATAAAATAATTTTGCTTTTTACTATATAAATAATAAGTAGCAGCCCACAAAACTATCATTGCTAAAGTTTGGTTAGACCAACTGAAATAACGCCATATAATATCATAAGGAAGCTGGCTGATAATTATGCCGGCAAGTAGCAAAGGAACACTCAAACACAAGCGTTTAAAAAATGGTTTTTGATCCACTTTAAACCAATCAGCAAGAACAAGGCGCGAAGCACGAAAAGCCGTATCGCCCGAAGTTATAGGGCAAATAATTACGCCAATCATTACAAATAAAAGGCCAAAAGAAATTGTTCCGAGTTTTAAAGGCCCGATGGTTTTTAAGCAAATATCATAAACTACACCTGCTTGGCCCGAAGTTTTAAGCATTTCCTGAAGACCTGTCATAAGACCGCCGGTTCTTTCATATACGGCGCAACCGGCTGCCGCCCAAATAAGAGCAATAAGACCTTCCATAACCATAGCTCCGTAAAATACTTTGCGGGCCTGATATTCACTTGTGATACAGCGCGCCATAAGCGGCGATTGTGTTGCGTGAAAGCCCGATATCGCACCGCATGCAACAGTAATAAACATAAGTGGCCAAATTGGCAAGTGCGCCGGATGAAGATTTTGTAAAGCAATTTCCGGTATTTTATAACCTTGCGCAAACATTCCCCCTGTAACACCAAGCGCCATAACAAGCAAACATAACCCAAAGAAAGGATAAACACGGCCAATAATTTTATCAATAGGCAAAAAAGTCGCTAGAAAATAATAAAGAAAAATAAGAGCAAGCCAAAAATAAACATTAACCAAAATACTACCCTGAGCGGCGTGGCTTTTAAACAAAAATACTAACAGATTAGCCGGACCAACAGCAAAAACAGTGCCCACCATAACAAGCAAAATTACGCTGAAAACGCGCATAAAATTTCTGATATTAGGACCTAAATAAATACCGGTAATTTCTGATATTGATTTGCCGTCATTACGAAGGGATAAAAACCCGCAAGCAAAGTCATGCACTGCACCGGCAAAAATAGTGCCAAGAGTAATCCACAAAAAGACACTTGGCCCCCATAAAGCACCGGCAATAGCACCGAACACAGGGCCAAGACCAGCAATATTTAAAAGCTGCACTAGCACCATACGCCAAAGTGGCATAGGTACATAATCTACCCCATTAGAAAAACGGATAGCAGGCGTTTTGGCTTTTGTCGGGCCAAAAACGCGTTCCACATATTTTCCATATGAAAAAAAAGATAGGATAAGTAAAATAAAGCACACAAAAAAACTAATCATAAGCACCTCTATATTTATTTTACAACTTTTAAAAAGTAAAAAACTAATTTGTTTTTGTTATAATTTATCTAAGGATATTAAATATGAAAAAAATAATTAAAACACTAACAATAATTGCCATGCTTGGAAGTATCGTTCCTGCTTTGGCTCAAGAATATAAAACACGCGAAGTGCCCAATGCACCCGCTTTTTCCGCTATTGAAGTAAGCGGCGGAGATGTTAATGTCTTTTTCTCACAGGGGGAAGGATACTCTTTTGCAGTCAGCGGACCAGCTAAACTAGTAAAAGCCATTAAAATTAAGGTAAAAGAAAATACCCTTCTTATTGAATATAATCAGCCGTTTTTTACGGGAGATGACGATGATGTGGCTGTTCATGTTAATGCTCCTGCTTTAAACAGAATTGTCGTTTCCGGCGAAGCTGATTTTAAAAATCAAACTTATCTTCAAGGGCAAGATTTAACAATTAAAACACGCAAAAACGGAGAAGTTTCTTTGAAAAATGTTAATATCTCCCAAGTAAAAATTGATGCTAAAGGAAGTTCTGCCGTAGATATTGATTATATTGAAGCAAATAAAATTAGTATTTCTTCTTTAGACCGCGCAGAAGTGGAAATTTCCGGTAGAACAGGACAACTTGATATTCTTAACAAAGGTATGTTTGCCGAGATTGACACAAAAGATTTAATTGCTACACAAATGGGGGGCAATACCAGCGCAAATACTCAAAAAGTTAATAAAGATGGCAGCGTGGAATTTACTTTTGATTAGTTGTTTTACCTTTAATATCAAAAGGCCTGTTTTAAACAGGCCTTTTTTATTCTTCCTAAAAAGAACTTTACATTATTTGTTTTTTAGTAAACTTTCCTGACGGAACTCGGCCGCTTTTTTGCCGACTAAAGCATGCAAATTTTTCTGTGTTGTTTTATAAATTATTTTTCTAAAACACCATAAAGCCCAAATATTTGGAATAGTCATCATAGTCATAGTAAAAATAGCCAAAGTCCACATAAAGCGAGTAGAAGTGTTTGCTTCGGCTGTGCGTAAAACAGACTGGCCTATAAATAAATCAGTAGAAAAACTTGTGCCTATAATTCCCCCTACAAACACCAGTAAAATAAATAAAATGCGTGAGGGTTTTACAAGTATATTAGAACCTTTGCATAAAAACTGAAGGGCTTTTTCCATATAATAACCCCAGCCTATAATAGTAGTAAACGAGAAAATAACCAAAGAAAAAATCAAAATAGGCGTGCCAATATAAGGCACCTTTTTAAAAGCACTATTACACAGGTTTGCGGCATAGACATTTGGGTTAGTATAATCTCCTGCTAAGACAATCACTATACCCGTTAAACTGCAAATGAAAATAGCCCAAAAAACAGAAGTAGCAGAAACTATTGCCATTTGCGTGGCACTGCGTGTGCGGGCTGCTGCGGCTGCAATAGAAGCACTACCAAGGCCGGCTTCTGTTGCAAGCACAGCACGGGTTACTCCGGCTGTAAGGCCCGGTATCATAGCCTGAACTAAAGCAATTATACCTACCCCCATTGCACCGCCAATAGCGGCTTTACCTGTAAAAGCACTTTTTATAACTATCATAATAGCAGCAGGGATATGAGTAAAATTCATACAAATAACCACTAGCGTAATAAGTAAATAAAAACTGCCCATAATCGGCACTAACCACTGAGAATATGAAGCAATACGCTTTACGCCACCCAAAATAACAATAGCGGCGCAAAAGGTTACAAATAGGGCTGTATACCAAGGATTAAGGTTATAGCCTTCGCGCAAGGCATCTGCAATAGAATTTGTTTGTAAAGCCCCGCCGGCACTAAGCCCCATTAAAAATGTGCCTAAAGCAAAAATAACGCCTAACCATTTTAACTTTAAAATATTAGATAGATAGTACATAGGCCCACCGACATATTCAGTCGTTGGCAAGCGCACGCGGTATTTAAAAGCGACCAAACATTCACAATATTTAATAGCAAAATTAAAAAAGCCTGCAATTACCATCCAGAATAATGCACCTGGTCCGCCTTCGGCGATTGCAGTAGTTACACCGATAATACTGCCGGTGCCAACGGTTGCACCTATCATCACAGCAAGAGAACCAAAACTGCTTACCATACCCTCGGCTTCTGCTTTTGCTAAAGAAAGTTTCATAGCAGACCAAGTATATTTTTGAATAAAATGTAATTTAAAAGTAAAATAAATACCCAAAAATAATAAGAGGAATATCATCGGCGGGCCCCAAACAAGCGCATTAAAAAGGGTCATTACCTCATAAAAACTCTGTAAAGACGGCTCAGAAAAAAGACGAACGCAAGCATTTATAAGTTGTAAAAAAATTTCCATAAAAATTATATTTTCTCCTAAAAAGTGTTTTTTCTATTTTACAATAGCTAACCACTATATTTATTTTACAATTTTTAAAATACAATCATTTAGAAAATAGAAAAATTTACTAAACCTCTTATCTTTTAATATTTTTTACATTTTATGAGATAATAATTATATAATAAATTTAAAAAAATAAATTTATAAATAGTGAGGAAATTATGACAATCTACGACTATAAAGTACCCACAACTGAGGGCAAAGAGTTATCCCTTTCAGATTTTAAAGGAAAAGTTTTAATAATTGTAAACACAGCAACAGGATGCGGCTTTACCCCCCAGTATGAACCCTTAGAAAAAATGTATGAAAAATACCACGGCCAAGGTTTAGAAATTATTGATATACCCTGTAATCAATTTGGCCAACAAACCCCGGGAAATGACGAAGAAATTCACCAATTTTGCACCTTACATTACAACACTAAATTCCCCCAAATGAAAAAATCTGATGTAAACGGCACAAGTGCCTTGCCTTTATATGCTTATTTAAAAAAAGAACAAGGTTTTAAAGGTTTTGGTGAGCATAAACACAAAGCCATCTTAGAAAAAATGCTGGCCGAAATAGACCCAAACTGGCAAAACTCCCCTGATATTAAATGGAACTTTACAAAATTTGTGGTTAACCGCCAAGGCCAAGTAGTAGCCCGTTTTGAACCTATGGACGATATGGGCGAACTTGAAAAATGTGTGGCAGCTTTATCTAAAACAAGAAAAAACCCTTTGCTAAACTATATTTTTGCCTATTTCTAAGGCTTTCTCTAAGTCTTTAGGAAATTGGGTCTTATTTATTTGGCAAACAGGTTCCAAGTTTTGCGTGGGCTGGCATTTATAATAATAGCTTTTTTCATATTAACTCCCAAGATAGATTGATAATTCATCAAAGGCAGTGAACTTAACCTGCAATATCAACATCGGGAGTAATTTGAATAGTGTAAGCAGGATAAGTCTTTTTAACTTCGTCAGTTAAAATTTGCACAGCCTCTTTTGCTGAAATATCAAAACTAAGAACAACATCAAACTGAATTTTCTTTTTTATCAAATCTATGTAAAATCCGTGAAACTGCAAAACCCAATCGTGAGATAAAACAATTTTTTGAATTTCATTTCTAATATGGGCGGCTTCTTCGTTAGTTGTATTATAAGCATAAACGCCAACACCAGTCAAAATAATACCCGTATTCAAAAAGACTTTGTTTTCTATTTCGCGGGTCAGTTCATCAACTTGGGCTACACTTAAAGTATCATCAAGTTCAATATGCACACTTGCATAGTTTTTATTTGGGCCATAATTATTAATAAGCAAATCATAAACGCCGTGAACCTGTTTTTCCTGCAAGATAATTTGCTTTACTTCTTTTACTATTTGAGCATCCGGTCTTTGCCCTAAAATATCATTAAGGGTTTCTTTAAGCATACCGACGCCGGCTTTAATAATAACAAGCGATATACCGACACCGACATAAGCCTCTAAAGAAAGACCAAAAAATAAATAAATCAACGCACAAGCCAAAACTGAGGCTGATAAAATAGCATCAAAAGAAGCATCCGATCCACTTGCAATTAAAGCACCGGAAGAAACTTTATGCCCTTGCGTTTTAACATATTTGCCTAAAAGTAATTTTACAACTATTGCAACAGCCAAAATAACAAGCGTAAGGGTGGAGTAAGTTGCTTCTTCAGGATAAATAATTTTTTTAATAGATTCCCAAAGTGCCGTAATACCGGCATATAAAACTATTGAAGCAACTAACATTGAACTAATATATTCCACCCGACCATAACCCAGCGGGTGTTTTTTATCGGGCAGTTTGCCGGCAAGTTTTGCGCCAATAATAGTTATAACAGAAGAAAGAGCATCGGAAAGATTATTTAGGGCGTCCAATATAATTGCAATAGAGTTTGATAATAAACCGACAAAGGCTTTAAAAGCTACAAGTAAAATATTTGTAATAATACCGATAATACTTGTTTTTACAATTATTTTTTCCCTTTGAACAGCAAGGCTTCGCATATCCGTAGATTTTTCCATAAACACTATTCCTTTATAATTTCATTATTTTCTTTTGCTCAATATTAAGGTAGCCTTCCGGGCAATGTGTGGAGCAATATATAGTTGGATTATTTTTGATAAACTGGCGCACGCGCTCTAAAGTTTGGCGCGCTTCCTCTTTATCTTCAAATATAACGGAAAGTTCATTTTCCTTGAGGGCAGCATCGCTGTAGGTTACATCACCATGGAACATATAATAAACATCTTTATCTTCCAAAATACCAATTAAATTGCCCTTTGTGTGGCCTATTGCTTGAACTAAAACAAGGTTATCTGTTATGCGCTGACTTTTGGGGAAATTTTTATAAGGTCCATCAGTAAATTCTACCGGCACAATATTATCCCCTGTTAATTTCATAGCTTCAGCTTCGGTTTTAGAAATATAAATTTTTGCCTTAGGGAACATTCTAAGCTCACCTGTATGATCGGGGTGTTTATGGGTAATAAAAATTTTGGTTATATCTTGGGGCTTGTAGCCGGCTTTATCAAGAGCTTGGGCAAAAGTAGCAACTTTATCCCCCATCCAAAGACTTGCCCCCTCTTTTCTTGGAATATCAGCCGTTTGGCAAGGCAAGCCGGTATCAGACAAAATGATATCTTTGCCATCGTCAATTAAAAAATTTTGCAAACTTGAAGGATAAGTAATTTTTGGATCACATTTTGCTTTATCGCGCGAACCGCCAAAAGCAAAAGGTTGCGTCATAAAACCGCCATCATAATATTTTAAGGCAATAATCTTCATAAAAACTCCCAAATTATCTATAAATATATTTTATAAAAAACTGGAATTTCTTGTAAATAAAAAACGCCCTCTGCTATAGACTATAGACATAGGGCGGTGTTTTATTTTTAGCTAAAACTATTTTAAGTTTGTATTAAAAAAGTTTGCTATTTTATCAAACGGAATTTTTTCCATATTATCATACAAGTCCACATGGCTTGCTCCTGGGATAATAAGCAATTCTTTGTTTGAACCTTTTAATTTTTTAAAAGCATCTTCGCCAAAATAACGGCTGTGGGCTTTTTCGCCGTGGATAATTAAAACGGCATTTTTAATTTCACCGGAGCGTTGCAAAGCCGGCTGATTAATAAGACCTAAAGAAGAAGTTGTATTCCAATTGCCGTTTGAATTAATTGAGCGTGGGTGAAAACCGCGCGGTGTTTTGTAATAATTAAAATAATCTTGCACAAATTGCGGTTCCTTGCCGGTTAGTTTTTCCGGCAAGCCGGGCGCACCGGCATAAGTGCCGTTTTTATAATCTTGGGTGCGCTGGTTATTTAAGTCTTTAAGCATTTTATAGCGGCCTTCTTCATCAATAGAATCATTATAACCTTTTGCGGCGACGCGTGTCATATCATACATAGTAGATATAACGCTTGCTTTAATACGCGTATCCATAGCGGCCGCATTTAAAGCCCAACCGCCAAAACCGCATATACCCAAAATACCTATTTTTTCAGGGTCCACATCAGCGCGGGTGCTTAAATAATCAACTGCCGCACTGAAATCTTCCGTATTAATATCAGGGGAGGCCACATTTCTTGGTTTGCCGCTAGATTGCCCTGTATAAGAAGGGTCAAAAGCAAGAGTAATAAAACCGCGCTCTGCAAGTGTTTGAGCATAAAGACCGGAAGACTGCTCCTTTACAGCGCCAAAAGGCCCGCTTACTGCAATAGCGGCAAGTTTTACCCCTTTTTTAATATTTTTTGGCATATATAAATCGCCGGCAAGTTTTATGCCGTAGCGGTTTGTAAAATGCACTTTTTTAACGGAAACCTTATCGCTTTTTTTAAAAACTTTATCCCAAGTTTTAGCATTTGCCATAGCAAAACCTCCAATTAAAACAATTCCTAAAAGTAAAAGTTTTCTATACATAAATTTTAACCTTAGCAATTATTTATCAATATCAACTAAAGTATATTCGCCATTGCCAAGACCAAGTTCCTTCATATAAGAAATTTGGCGCAGACCCTCGCGCGATTCAATGCGTTCTTGTAAGTCATGTAATTCTGCTTCTGGCAAGGCATAAACCTGGTCTAAAGAGGCTTGGTCCACCGCCACAATATTGGTAGAAGCTAAAATGCCGATATCATGTGCTTTTGGTTCTGCAGCAGAAGTGCCAGCGCAATCGCAATCTACAGACATACGGCGAAGCACATTAATATATACAATTTTATCGCCAAAATGGTCTATAGTTGCTTTAGCTGATTCTGCCATATTCTCTTGAAAACGAGCTCCTGTATATCCCCATTGTTCATCACCTTTTTGATGTATCATTTTTTTACCGATTTTGCCATCAGCCATACCAATAGCAATATTTTTCATACTGCCACCATAGCCGCCCATAGCGTGTCCTTTAAAATGGGTAAGAACCACAAGGGAATCATAATTTAAAATATGGCTGCCCATAGACATTTCTTTAAAATGCTTTCCGCCTTTTACCGGGAGCATTACTGCGCCGTCTTCATCTAAAATATCAACTTCGCTAAAAGTCCAACCATTTGTTTTTAAGGTTTCGCGGTGGCCTTTAGTAGTTTGGCGCGGTGAATTATAAAAAACATTTGTTTCTACAAGGGTGCTGTTGGGAATATGCTGCCACAAAGCTTTTACCATAGGAACTGGCAAAATATTGGGGCCGTGAGGTTCGCCGGTGTGAAATTTAATAGCCACTTTACCATCAATATTTTGCGAAATTTTATCATAAATTTTAACCAGACCTTCCGGGCTGATATCGCGCGTAAAATAAACTATGGGTTTATCTTGCGCAGCTGTTTGCACAGCACCTGCTTCTTTTTGAACAGCACTGCTGCAAGCAGCAAGTATTGTTGCACCAAATATTACAGCAATTATTTTTTTCATTATCTTTCTCCTTATATACTTTTAATAAAAACTAGCACTTTTTGCCAATTTCATAGGCTTCTTTATAAACAGGTAAAGTTTTTACTTCGCCAATTTGCCAGGCGCCTGTTCCATAAATAATACCTTTTTCTTTTGCCCCTTCAAGACAATCCCGCGTAAAACCGCGCAAGCCTTCTATAGTGGGTTTTAAATTTTCTTTTTCCGTATCAGCCGCACTTACGATAAAATAAACTTCTTTATTTGTCATTTCCGTATATCTTGGCACACAGCGGTCAATTAAGGTTTTAAGTTGCGCGTCCATAGTGTAAAAATAAACCGGGGTAGCAAGCACAAGGACATCTGCCTTAACCATTTTTTCAAGAAGGTCTTTCATATCGTCTTTTTGCACGCAGGTATGAGTGTTATTACACACACCACACCCCATACAATAATTTATTTTTTTATCGCGCAAAAACACTTTTTCTACCTCGTGGCCGGCTTCTTTTGCGCCAAGTAAAAATTGGTCGCATAAAACATCAGAATTGCCCCCCTTGCGCGGTGAAGCAGAAATAATTAATACTTTTTTACTCATACAACCTCCTAAAATTTAAGTTCTTTATCCTCTGATAATAAGGCTTTATCATAAACGGAAATTTTATAATCTAAGCGCTTTAGAGTTTCCTGCATTTCTTTTAAGCGTGTTTGCAAAGACTTGCGTTCTTGCTCAAGCAAATCACGGCGGGCTTTTAGGGTGCGTTTGCCGCGTTTAAATAAATCAAAATATTTTTTTAACACTTCAATAGAAAGCCCCGCATTTCGCATACACTTAACAAATTCTATTTGGCGGCAGTCTTCCTCGCTATAATCGCGAAGTCCACCGGAAGTTCTGTTTACAAAAGAAATTAAACCAACTTTTTCATAGTAGCGCAAAGTATCGGCGGAAATATTACATTTTTTACTTACCTCAGAAATTGTCATAAAACCTCCTAAAATATTATAGCAGTTGGAGTGAACTCCAAGTCAAGTAAAAAATATCTTTGTTTAAAAAATGTTGAGCTTATTTTTTTAAATTGCGTTTTTGGATATGGGGGCCATAAATGGTCTTCCAATCATCACGCATAGATACGGGTATCCAGCCGTATTTCAAAGAGTCTTGGCGCATTTTTTGGGCTTTTTGAAGATTGCCGTATTCGCGCTCAAGATCGTCGCATAAAAGCATAAAACCAAGGGCTTTATATTTATTGCCGTTAATGGTGTAGTTTATCATACTTGCATCACTTGAAGCATTGCCAAAAGCAAGCACCGGCTGAGCGCCGATTTCGCGCGCAATAATGGAAACCTTGTTCATTTGAAGATTTTTTACAAGATTTTTGCCACCTAAAACCAATTTATCGCCTGCTTTAAAGGTGTAAGAGAGGCCGTCTTTATCTGCTTGATTGCTTGAAATAATTGTGCTATCAGAACCGATAATTTGGCTTGGCAAAACGGAGGGTAAATTTTCTTTAACCAAAGGGCGCACCGTTAATCTATCAGAGCCGCTACAAATATAAACTCTAAATTTATTTTTGATAAGATACTCAACCACTTCTACCATAGGTTTATAAAAAATATCGCCGCGTTTCATATTAGTAAACCCGGGCTGATCTTGTTGCATAAAATTACTGACAAAGGTGTAAAACTCTTCAATAGTCATACCTTTATAGGCTTCTGAAACCATTTTTTCGCGGTTTGCGTTTAAAGTTGGGAAAAGGCCTTTTTCGCGCGAGTTTTTGGCGGCTTCAAGTTGCTCGCTTGTTGCTTTATAAGATTTATCATCAAGCACGCGGTGCTCAAATAAAGCCCAGTCAAAATAAGTGGGGTCTGTTTCAAGAATAAGCGTGCCATCAAGGTCAAAAACGGCAATTCTGTTTTCAACAGGTATATAATTGGCAGATTTTTTATTTGTTATATCTTTTATATAACTTACAAGGGCTTGTTTTGCAGGCGCTTCATTATACCAAAGCGAAAGATTATCTTTTTTAACTTGGGTGCAACCTGTAAGCACGCTTGCAAATAAAAGGCCAATAAAAAGTAAAAAATATTTTGAGTATTTTTGGAGCATAATTTTTAATCTCTAAACTATATTTCTTCTGTTTTAATTGCGCAAGCAGGACAAACAAAATGGCAAAGACCGCAACCAACGCAGCGGTTTTTATCTACTAAAACATTTCCGTCGTTTAATTGCAAGGCTTGGTGTTCTGATTCTATACAAATACTTACGCATTTACCGCAACGGACGCATTTTGTGTGGTCTATTTGCGGGTAAGCAAGTGGCGTTTTTGGCAAATCTTTATGAGAGGAAATAAAAGGTATTGCTTTATCTTTTAACGCGCTAATATCTTTAAAGCCCTTTTCTTCCAGATAATTTTTTAAACCTTTTAACATAGGGCCAATAACTTTATAGCCGTTTAACATAACTTCCGTGCAAACTTGCACCGCATCAGAACCGACAAGCATATATTGCACTGCGTCTTGCCAAGAGGAAATACCGCCTTGGCCTAAAATCGGCAAAACACTTGCCTGGCGTATTTGTGCAACACAGCGAAGGCCAATAGGCCTAACCATAGGCCCGGAGCAACCGCCAAAAGTTGTTTTGCCGTTTGCATTAAGAACAGGTTTTAAAGTTTCTAAATCAAACCCCATAAAACCTTGAACGGTGTTTATGGCAGCTAAACCATCAGCACCGACCTCTTCCACCGCGCTAGCAATGCTTGCGATATTTGAAACATTTGGCGAAAGTTTAACAAATACAGGTTTTTTGGAAACTTCCTTTACCCATTTTGTAATTTCAGCAGAGATATGCTCATCTGTGCCAATAGCCATACCGATACCCTTTTCCGGCATGCCGTGCGGACAGGAAAAATTTAACTCAAAAGCATCGGCAGGAGTATTGTTAAAAGTTTGGACGAGATTTTGCCAAGCGCTCTTATTAACAGGAGCCATAAGGCTTGCGATAATAACTTTGCTAGGATATTTTTGTTTTAAAAATTTAATTCCGTCGCACCAATATTTTATGGTTTTATGGCTTAAAAGTTCTATATTTTGAAGACCGATAATATCTTTTTTATCTCGCAAAACAGCATAACGCGGGCTTGCTTCAATCATTTCTAAATCATCGGGTGTTATGGTTTTTAAAACAGCACCACCCCAACCCATTTCAAAAGCAATATCAATACTTTCTATTAAAGCTGTCGGCGGAGCAGAAGCAAGTAAAAAAGGGTTTTCAAAATCTATTCCTAAAATATTAGTTTGCAAAGTTGCACTCATAAGAACCTCTGTATATAAGTATATTTAATTATAGCAATTTTAATTTATGCGTAAAAATACCTATTGTAAAACATAGCTTGTATATTAAATAATTTTTGTGATATACTTTACTTATATTATTTAGGAAATATAAAAAATATGAAAAAATTTTTTCTTACCTTAACCTTAATTACAAGTTTTCTTATGCCGGCTTTGGCAGATAAAATTTCAACAGATAAATCTGACTTTGCAGAAATCAGCAGCGTTATTGATGATGCCGTATATGATATACGCTATTATTCGCCAAACAATTTTACCGCTAGCAAAATAAACGGCTACAAAGCACCGCGTGCTTATATGACAAAAAAAGCCCTTGCCGCCTTAAAAATTGCCGCTGATGATTTAAGAAAGCAGGGTTATCGCTTGTTAATTTGGGATTCTTACAGACCCCAAAAAGCCGTTGATAATTTTGTTAAATGGATAAATGACCCTAGCGACCCGGGCGATAAAACTTTTTACCCAAAACTTGAAAAGTCTAATTTGCTTGAAGGTAATTATATTATGGCAAAATCAGGCCACACCCGCGGAAGCACTATTGATTTAACTATTATTAAAAAAGACGGCGCCTTTGTTGATATGGGCGGAACCTTTGATTTATTTTCGGAAGTTTCCCACCCCGACTATAAAAAGATAACTAAAAAGCAAAAAAAGAATAGAAAAATCTTAAAAGAGGCTATGGAAAAAGCCGGCTTTAAAGGTATTGATTCAGAGTGGTGGCATTTTACCTTAAAAGACGAACCTTATCCGGATACTTATTTTAACTTTGATGTTGAATAAGAACTAAATTATAAACTTTTAATAGCCCAGTTTTTGGGGTATAAATTATTGGCTCTATCGCCAAGATTTTTGACAAAGCCAAGCGCTTGATTTTGATAACAGACTATAAAAAAACCTTTTGGCGTATCTTTTGGCAAAATAAGAGCCTCGCGGTGCAAGTAATGTTGGGCCTGTTCTAAAGTTAAATCAACTTGCGAGTATTTATCTTTTGGAAAATCTAAAGAAAGGGCTTGCGCGGCAGTGGGTATTTGTTCTTTGCCTTTTTGCTCGGGCAAAGGGTTGCCGTCATAAAGCAAATGGATAAGTTTATTTGATGCAGCGTGTTTTTTTGCCGAAGAAGGCAAAATTGCAGGATATATAGAAGAACCTTTTTTGCGCAAAACTGCCATAAAAAGCCCCTCGCTTTTTGTTGTGCCGGGGATAAAACGATAAACCGGCTCTTGCCAACCTTTAAGTAAAGAGCCTGCTATGTGCCACTCAGGTTTAATTGAAACAGGCAAAATTTCCGCGCCGAGTTCTTCTTTAATAAATTTAACATTTTCCTCGTTTTCGCGGGTATTAAAAGTGCAAGTGCTGTAAATTAAAAGTCCGCCTTCTTTAAGGCAAGGCCAAATATCCTTTAAAATTTGGCGTTGGCGTTTTTGGCAAAAAAGGACATTATTTAAACTCCACTCTTTTATGGCCTCTTTATCTCTTCTAAAAAGACCTTCGCCAGAGCAAGGCGCATCCACTAAAATTACATCAAAAAGCCAATGCGTTTTGTTAAAATCTTGCGGATAATTGTGCGTTATTAAAACATCTGCGTGGCCTTGCTTTTGCATATTTTCAAGCAAGATACTCGCGCGTTTTCTATCAACTTCATTACTAACAAGCATTGAACCGCTTGGCAAAACAGCACGCATTAAAGTTGATTTACCGCCGGGGGCGGCGCATAAATCTAAAGCAAGGACAGGGGTTTTAATATGTTCGTGCAAAACTTGGTCTAAGAACATTGAGCCCGCTTCCTGCACATAATAAGCACCGGCGTGCAAAAGAGGATCAAGCGTAAAATTAGGCCTTTTATTAAGCCAAAAACCATTTTTGCACCACGGCACAGGTTGCGCGTTTTTAAAAATAGGTTCAGAGGGCAACTTCCACGGATTTAAGCGGATACTTGTTAAAGTTTCCCCCTCAAAAGCCGATAAAAAACGTTGCCACATTTCTGCGCCAAATAAAGCGGAAGTATAAGTAATAAATTCCTTTGGTAAATTCATAAATATTTTTTGGCTAACTGATGCCTAGCGGCCGCCGCCGCCACCGCCACCACCGCCACCACCGCTACAACCGCCACCGCCACTACCGCTACCCGAAGGCATAGAAGAACCGACACCGCTTGCCAATCCCCCTGAAACAGCAGCAACTCCACCGGCACAAGCAACGCATTTATCTATAGTTGCTTGAGATAAAGTGTTAGTAAATTTCTTAATCCATTGGTTTTCTAAACCCATAGCAAAAGCATAAGGCAAATAATCACAAAAAATTTTTTCCTCATCCATAGGATTAGAAACAGCAAAGCGGTTAACTTCGGCTGTTTTAATATATTTTTTGAAACCATTTAATTTCTCAAAGATATCTCTACCTAAAGGAGTTACATTAGGAATTAACTGCATGTAATACCCTAAGCCCCACAGAGATGCGATATAAAATACTAAGCATAAAAAGGCACTTGGAGAGTTTATCATTCCCATCCAAAACAGACTATAAAAACCGATAATGCAAATTCTGATAAGTATTTTAAATAACGGATTTTTAGCAATAAACGGAAATACTACAAAGAACACCGAGAAATGCAGATTGATAAAAATTGCCTCCGGAGCTGTAAAAATAAACGGCACTATACCCAACAAAGCCACAATTATAACAGCTTTTACAATATAACTGCCGTTTCCTACTATATAAGCTTTGCTTTCTTCTGCAAAATATTTGTGTAGCTGTTTCATAATTGCGTTAAGCATAACGCCGGTGGTATAATCTAGATTGCAAACATCCCCCCCAGCAAAGCCGAATAATTTATTAAGTATCATTTTTTCTTCTTGGGGTAAATCCGGGCCGGCGGGTTTTTTACGCAACATACTAATTTGAACAGAACCGAAAGTTCCTTTTTCTGTCTGTATTTCGATATAACCTTTCATAGCCAAATCCAAAAGTATGCAGGCGATAAATTTGGAATCTGCCATTTTGTTATATAGAAAATAAGTAAAAGCAGGCGAAATATCTTTTGGCGGTTCATAATACGCAATATCGGGATAAACAGGATCGCGCCCGACTTTGAGCCAAGAACCTACGGCATAGATAATAAGAAAAATAAATAACGCAAAAGAAAATAATACTGAAAAAGAAAAACTATCTTTAAGGCGGGTAAGAAAAGGCGGCTGTTCTACTGCACCTTTATCAAAGGGAACAGCTATTGTAAAACCTTCCCTATAAGAAAGCGGGCGGGTTGTTTCAAAAGTTAAAGTGCCGACTTGGCGGGCATTAGATTCTTTAGCACCGCTTGGGCCTGTATATAAAGAAATATTTTCCGATTGAACGCGAGCATTTGCCGGTAAATTGACCTGCGCACGCGCCTTATCTATAACAAAATTCCAATCATTACCGGTTATGTTCCAGTATAATTCGTCATAATTTTTAAAAAATTTTATTGCATTTTTATAGGTATAATTAAAGGAATAAGTATGACGGCCCTGCGGTATATAATTATCATTACCAAAGTTAACACGCAAATTACGCCCTTTATTTTCAGTAAAGAAGGGATGGGTTTGCCCGTCCATAGTTAAAGAAATAGAATCTAACTGATTGCCAAATGAAACAGGTATATCGCGATAAATACCGCGCCTTATTTGTTGATGTTTGGCATTAAGGGTGATATTTTCGGTAATATTTATTGAGCCATTTGTTTGGACATCAATTTTAACATCAAATAAATATATTTTTTCAGGATCAAGAGCGGGATTACGATAATTGGGATCAAAAGGATCATCCCAGGCAAAAGCAACACAGGCAAGAAGGACAAAAAAACAACTTGCTATTAAATTAAATATTTTTCTCATATTTAAGATTATATAAAAAATAAACTGATATAATAAAAATATCAGAATTCTTTAAAAACCTAAAAAATTATGAAAAAAACGATATTATACATTCACGGAAAAGGCGGCAGTGCCAAAGAAGCAAACCATTATCAAATGCTTTTGCCAAATTACCATATAATAGGACTAGATTATAAAACTAATACCCCTTGGGAAACTAAAGAGGAGTTTTTAAATAGTTATAATAAAATTGCTAAACAATATAAAAATATAAGTATTATTGCAAATAGTATCGGCGCTTATTTTGCTATGAATGCTCTAGCAAATACAAATATTGAGCAAGCTTTTTTTATTTCCCCTATAATTAATATGGAAAAACTTATAAAAAACATGATGCTTTGGGCTAATATCACAGAAAAAGAATTAGAAGAAAAAAAAGAAATAAAAACATCTTTTGGGGAAGTTCTTTCTTGGCAGTATTTTTGCTATGTCCGCCAAAACCCTGTTAGGTGGGAAAAGCCCACACATATTTTATACGGAGAGAAAGATAGTTTAACTGATACAGAAACAATTTCTTCTTTTGCCAAGAATATCAAAACATCCCTAAAAATAATGCCAAAGGGCGAACATTGGTTCCACACCGAAGAACAAATGCTTTTTTTAGATAATTGGTTAAAACAATATTTATGATTTTTGCTACAATTTTCTTATGCGAAATCTATTTATAAAAAAATTGTTTATTTATTGTTGACACTTTTCTGCTTCCTATTAATTGTAGGAGGAATACTTTTTATAACAACTGCTTTTATCCAGACAGGTCAATTTAGAGCTCAAGACCATTCGCAAAATGTTTTTTGGGGTTGTTTAATTTTAACGATATTTTTAGTTTTTTATACTTTCATCACCTGGCTTAAAATAGGGCGCGACCCTATTTATGTACCTGTTGCCCGTTATGAACCGCCGGAGGATATTTCCCCTGCATTTGCCTATTATTTATACAATGAAATTGTTGATTTTAAATTACTACACTGCATATTGTTAGATTTGGCTATGAAAAAATATATCCAAATAGAAACCAAAGGCAAAGGGCCTTCTGCAAAAACTAAATTAATATTTAAAAAACAAGCAGAGTATGATTTGCCTTTTGAAGAAAGAATGCTACTGGAAAGACTTTATGATTATACAGGTTCTTGTATATTAGATGAAAGTAAAGTATCTCTTATAGCTGATATAAAAAATCAAATAGAAAATCGTTTTATATTCAAAAGGGATAAATATGTTGCCGGAAATGAAAAGTATATTATACCGGCCGTTTTAATTGCCCTTGCTTTAGGTATTGTGCCGGCCCTTTTTTCTAATGAAATTATAATAGCTCTTCTGGGAAACATTGGTTTTGCACTATTTTTTATAATATGCACAGGTATTGTCCAAGATCCCCGTAAAAAAATAACAGCAGGAATTATTAACACTATCATATTTATTACAGCTGCTTGTATGGATGAAAATTTTTATTATAATGGCTTTTCTTTGACCCATTTGTTTTACCTTATGGGCTTATGGATAACAGCCTTTTATATTTCTCTTATTCGTAATGTAACCCTTTTAGGCAAAAAGACCTTTGAACACCTTAACGGCTTTAAAAGATATCTTAAAACCGCCGAAATTAACCGCATTGCCGCTTCCGACCTGGAAGAAGAAAGAATTTTCCGCGAGTATTTGCCTTATGCTTGCGCTATGGATTTATATAATCCGTGGGTGGCAAAATACTCTTATATTTTATCTAAAACAACTATAAACCAATATTTGTTGTGTATAGGCGACAGGGATATTGTTTCTTATAGACTAAAAGACCTGTTCCAAATCATCAATAACCGCCGATAGTTATAGAGATTTTCTAAATAGCCTTATCTCATTTATAGCAAAGTTAAAAAATGCTAAAATATAGATATGTTAAAAACTATCTTTTTTGGCACGCCGGGTGTGGCTGTTCCTTTCTTAGAAGAACTTGCAAGAACAACGCAAGTTCTTATGGTTATAACCCAACCTGATAGGCCCTTTGGCCGCGGGCTTGAAATAAAACCCTGCCCCATTAAAAAACGCGCCCAGGAACTTGGGCTGCCTGTTCTTAGTCCTGAAAAATTTAAAGATATTGTGCCGCAAATTGCCGAACTAAAAGCAGATTTAGGCCTGGCTGTTGCCTATGGTAAAATTTTTAGAAAGCCAGCCATAGATGCCTTAAAATACGGCATTTTAAATGTGCATTTTTCACTTTTACCAAAATACCGCGGGGCAGCACCGGTGCAATATACTCTTTTTAATAATGAAGAAAAAAGTGGAGTTTCGCTTTTTTGGATAGACGAAGGCCTTGATACAGGCAAAATTGCCGCACAAAAACAAATTGCTATTTTGCCGCAAGATAACTCCATAACTCTTTTTGAAAAACTAACAAACCTTGGCCTTGAAGCAACAAAAGAAGTTTTGCAAGATATTCAAAACGGCAAAATAACAAAAATAGAACAAACCGGCACGCCAAGCCTTGCCCCAACAATTCAAAAAGAAGATTGCCTTGTAAATTTTACCAAAATGACGGCTCTAGAAATACACGGCAAAGTTAGAGGGCTTGCCAGCGCAATGCCGGCCTATGCTAGAGCCTTAACCCCACAAGGCCAAAGCGTGCAAATTTTAAAAACCTCTTTACCAAAAGATTTAACCCAAACAAATGCAAAACCCGGCACGCTTTTATCTATTGTAAAAGAGGGCGGTTTTTTTATACAATGTATAGAGGGTGTTTTACTGATAGAAAGCCTTAAACCCTCAGGCAAAAATATAATGTCCGCTAAAGATTATGCAAATGGCAGAAGTTTTAAGGCGGGCAGTGAAGTTTTTTTATAAAAAGTTTATGAGTAAAGAAAATAAAAATTTTGACGAGTTTTTAAACGATAAACCAATAGTGGCAAAAAGCCTTGTTAAAGTTATTTTGATTTTGGGGCTTATTGCTTTGTTCCTTGGAACAATTGCTTTTGTTTCTTTTGACTGGGCTCTTTCGGCTTTAGTCCACAGCAGAAAGGAAGTCCGCGTACCAGATATTAAACATAAAAAAGTGGTTGAAGCAATAGATTTGCTTGAAGGACCTAAACTTGCTTTACGCAAAATCGGTTCGGAATTTGATGCTGCTTTGCCTGCAGGCACAATTATCCGCCAAATGCCTGCTGCCGGAACTACCGTTAGAGAAGGCAAAGTGGTGCGGGTTTGGGTTAGCCAAGGCAGTCAAAATATTTCTGTGCCGGATCTTGTTTCTTTGCCGCTTAGAAATGCGGAACTGCTTTTAAGACAAAACCATTTATCCGTAGGCACAAAAGAAACGGCCTATTCCTTAACGGCGGAAAAAGGCACAATTATTTCCCAAGAACCTCTTGCAGGTGAGTTTTTAAATAAAGGCCAGGCAGTTAATTTGGTGGTATCAAGCGGTTTGCCGCCTTCCAATTTAACTTTAGTGCCGGACTTCCGCCACAAAAAACTGGCTGATGTTAATTTGTGGGCTTCGGCGGAAAATATGCAAGTTGAGATTACGGAAGATAAAAATTCCCCCTTCCCTAATGGAACAATTACAGAGCAAAAACCTGCCCCCGATAGCGAAGTTCAGCCACAAAGCACAATTAGCGTAATTGTTAGCGCGCGCCCCGTTCAAGAAAACGAAAAAGTGCACCACATCCACTATGAACTGCCCCAAGGTAAAAATGATAATATGGTAAGAATTATCTTGCAAGATTCCTTAGGCGAAAGAGAAATTTTAAACGAAACAAAACAACCCGGTTCTAAGATAGACTTAAATGTTCCCTATGGCGGGCAAGCAACATTTAGAATTTATGTTGACGGCATTTTGGTACGCGAGAAAGAGATGAAATAATTATGATATCAATGCCCAAACTTCAACAAGAAAAAATTTATATTGCGCCGTCAATTTTATCGGCCGATTTAACTTGCCTGGCTAGGCAAGTTGAACTTGTTCAAGAAGCTGGCGCAGATTGGTTGCATATTGATATTATGGACGGGCATTTTGTGCCAAATTTAAGTTTTGGTCCGGCTCTTGTTAAAAATTTAGATAAAGTGGTTAAAATACCGCAAGATGTGCATTTGATGGTGCAAGAACCGCAAAAATTTATTGAACCTTTTATTAAAGCAGGCGCAAGCGCTTTAACTATACATATTGAAGCTAGAGGTAATATTAGGGAAACTTTAAAACAAATTAAAAAGGCTGGTCTTTGGTGCGGTTTATCTATTAAGCCTGATACCCAAGCCGCCACTTTAATACCCTATTTAGATTTGCTTGATTTAATTTTAGTTATGTCCGTTTATCCCGGTTTTGGCGGGCAGGAGTTTTTGCCCCAAAGCCAAAACCAAATCAGCCAAGTTGCAAAACTTGCAAAGGAACATAATATTTTAGTGGAAGTTGACGGCGGTATTAACCGCCAAACAGCCAAAATTGCAACCGGGGCAGGCGCACAAGCTCTTGTTGCCGGAGCAGCAATTTTTGGTCAAACAGATATTAAAAAAGCCTTAACCGATATAAAAAATGCGGCTTTGGCTAATTAGTAGGAGGAATAAATAAATGTCAGTGGTAATCAGACTTCAGAGAACAGGCAAACGCTCCCAACCGCAATACAGAATCGTCGTTGCGGAAAAGAGAAGCGCTGTCGGCTCTCAAGCAAAAGAAGTATTAGGAACGTTTAATCCCTGCTTAAAAGAAAATGAGCAAATTAAACTTGACACCGAAAGATTAAACCATTGGGTACAAGTTGGCGCAGTGCCTTCTAAAACCATGGCAAGCTTAATTAAAAAAGCAAGCAAATAAGCGGAGTGTTTTAAATGAAAGACTTGGCCCTTTATTTGCTTAAATCTTTGGCCCTCAATAAAGAGGGTGTAGTTGTTGAAATGAAGGAAGAACAAAATAATGTTTATCTAAACGCGCGCGTTGCGCCGGAAGATAAAGGCAAAGTGATAGGTAAAGACGGCTGCATTATTAAAGCAGTTAGAACTATCCTTAGCGCAAGTGCTTCAAAGGCAAACAAAAAAGTTTCCTTGAAGTTAGAAGACTAGCTCTTTGATATATGAAAATTGATATTATTACCCTTTTCCCAGAAATGATGGAAGCCGTTCTCGGCAGCAGTATAATCGGCCGGGCAAGACAAAAAGGGGTAGTAAAAATTAATTACCAAAACCCAAGAGAGTTTGCAACAGATAAACACAAATCAGTTGACGCTAGACCTTACGGCGGCGGAAGCGGAATGTTAATGAAAGCCGAACCCCTGTATCAGTCTATCAAAAAACTTAAAAAGAAAAGTTCTTTTATAATTATGACAAGCCCCCGCGGCAAAGTTTTTGACCAAACTTTAGCAAAAAAACTTGCTAAAAAAAGGCATTTAATTATAGTTTGCGGGCATTATGAGGGTGTTGACGCAAGAATATACCCTGAAATTGATTTAGAAGTTTCCCTTGGCGATTTTATTATTACCGGTGGCGAGTTAGCCGCTTGTGTGATGACAGATGCCATAACAAGACTTCAAAAAGGCACTTTTGTTAAAGAAGATGTTGCGCAAAAAGAAAGTTTTGAAAATAACCTTCTTGAAGCACCGCAATATACCCGCCCTGAAGTTTGGCGCAGGAGAAGAGTTCCAAAAGTTTTGTTAAGCGGAAACCATAAAGAAATTTCAAAATGGCAGGAAGAGGAGGCCTTAAAAATTACTAAAAAGTTTAGGCCTGATTTGCTTGATAATAGACCTCTCAAAACAAGCAAAGTCCCTGCAAAAAAAGAAACAAGAGGAAGAAAAAAATGAATATAGATAATACACAACAATTAAAAAAAGGTATCCCTGAGTTTAAAGCTGGTGATACTTTAAGAGTATCGGTTAAAGTTGTTGAAGGCGATACCGAAAGAATCCAAAATTTTGACGGCGTAGTAATGGCTAGACGCGGCAGCGGCATTAGCGAAAGCTTTACCGTGCGCAAAATTTCCTTTGGTGTGGGTGTGGAAAGAATTTTCCCCTTACATTCCCCAAGAATTGAAAAAATTGAAGTCTTAAAAGTCGGCAAAGTAAGAAGAGCAAAACTTAACTACTTAAGAAAACTCTCCGGCAAAGCCGCCAGACTTCAAGAAAAGGCAAAACTTACTCCCGGTAGCCAAACTACTAAAGAAGAAGTTTCCGCCGAAAATGTTGCCCCGGCCCCAGTAGCAGAAACAAAAACAGAAGCCGTAGCAACTGAAGCAAAATAAAAAATCTTTTTATAAGAAACCCCCTGTTTTAAAACAGGGGGTTTACTTTTGCAAAAACTAAATTTTGTTGTTTTTTATTTTATTGGGTTTTTCCAATAAAAATTATCAATAGTATCCCCCCATTCTAAACATTCTAAACCTCGCATTCTATTACAAAGCCTTGTATGCGTCCAAATAGATTCTTCGTCTTCTTCTCTAGTAGATTCGTACATATTGTAATAAGAAGTACAAAAACCATTTTCCGTATCTGTGGCATAACACTCTGCATAAAATTTATACCCTTCCATTTCAGAAATAAATTCACATTCCCCGTTATCAAAACATTCCATTCTCTCCTGCGCTCCATTATTGTTCCTAGTATAACAACTTATCGGATTTTTAATAACTGCGGCTGCAAACAAACAATCTTCCCACGGAACTTGACTATAATCTTGGCCTTCTTCTAAGTGTAAATCAATACAAGTCTTGTTTGTTATAGGACGGCAATATAGCTTGTTTGTTTTATAATCTACCGATAGTTCATATTTTTTATCTTCGTCCACATTTTTGCGCGTTGCCAAGGCTACTGCTTTATCATCGCCATATACTCTATAAGTAAAATATTCGCTTTCAAAGGTGCTACCTGTTGCTCTTTGCCCGCTTGCCTCA
>JAFQAA010000084.1 GCA_017417005.1 Elusimicrobiaceae bacterium
ATCGGTAACAAGGCCGGTATAAAGACAGGTTGCCTCGTTTGCGGTTGGACGCGCGTTCATTTCTTTAAAAAGGCGCACCATAATTTCCGCCGTGGAAGAAGCAAGCGCATCAATATAATTAAAATCGCCGTAAAATTGACCTGTTATATGGCGGTCTATATTTATTATTTGACTGGCGTTTTTAAAACAAATATCAAGGTTTCCGCCACGCGTTGGCTCGGAACATTCAAGCATAATTAAAGTATCGTAATTATGTTCTGTTGGCAAAACACCGAAATTAACTTTATTTAAGTCGGGCAGGAAAAATAAATCATCGCCCGGTCTATCTTTGCTGAAAGGGTAAACCTCTTTGCCAATCCGCCTTAAAAGCGATGTTAAAGCCAAGGTTGAGCCAAGGCTATCGCCATCGGGGTTTTGATGCCCGGCAATAAAAAAGCATTTGCCTTTTTTTAAGGCAGCAACAATTTGCGCAAGGGTATTATTTTTCTTCATGTTCTTTTTCTATTTTGGCAAAAATCTTTTCCACCGCGGAAGCACGCTCCGGCGTATTATCAAGTTCAAAAGTAAAAGAAGGTATCCTTTTAATATGCACTCTTGAGCGCAAGGCCGCGCCGATTTCCCCCCTGACTTTGGCAAGTTGCGCTGCGGCATTTTTTTTATCGGCCTCATTACCAAAAACCGAATAAAACACTTTAGCCGTTGTTAAATCTTTTGAAACTCTAACCGCCGTTAAAGTTATAAAACCGCTAAAATGACCGCTTGCTATCAGACGGGAAACAAGGGAATTTATTTCTTCCAAAAACAAATTTTCAAGTCTTTTAATTCTATCTACCATATACATATATTTTAGTTAATATGGTAAAATTTATCAATAAGGAGAAAATTATGATTATCCCTACAATTATTGAAAAAAACATTGGTTATGACATTTTTTCCCGTCTGTTGAAAGATAGAATTATCTTTGTCGGCGGGCGCGAAGGCGAAGTTAGCACAGAAGCGGCAAATATGATTATCGCCCAACTGCTTTACCTTGATGCTGAAGATTCCTCAAGAGAAATTAATTTATATATTAACTCCCCGGGTGGTTTGGTTACAGCAGGCCTTGCAATTTACGATACTATGCAATATATCAAAGCACCCATTACCACAATTTGTATGGGACAAGCAATGAGTTTTGGTGCAGTTCTTTTGGCCGCCGGCTCTAAAGGCAAAAGATATGCTTTACCACACGCAAGAATTATGATACACCAACCTTTAATTTGGGGCGGCGGAATTTCCGGCCAGGTAACAGATATTGAAATTGAATCAAAAGAACTTCGCGAAAATAAAGAACATCTTTTGGATATTTTGGCACACCATACCGGCCAAAAGAAAGAAAAAATCAGACAAGACAGCGAACGCAATTTCTATATGTCTGCTGAAGAAGCAAAAGAATATGGCCTTATTGACGAAGTTTTAAAGTTAAAAAAATAATTTCTTTTAACTCAAAAAAGCGAATTAAAAACCCCTTACTAAAAAGTAAGGGGTTTTATTTTATATCGTTGTAAAACCTTTATTTTCAAGTTCGCGGCAAATATAATCAAGCCCTTGGCAAGTTTTACTAACATCTTCATTTTTTCTACCGGAAAAAGTTAAAGTATATTTTGCAGAGCCTTCTTTTGGATAATAAATATGCGCAACGCACAAACCTTCCTGGCAGGAAATATCAATGCTATGGATATTAGTGGTATATTTTATGCCTTCTTCATCCCAAGAAGCCCCGTTCAAACTAAAGAAAGGTGCCACTTGCCTGCCCTGCCCGGATAAATCCTGACCGGTTGCATATTTTATATTACCCTCTAAAGTTTTAGTAATTAAAATAGCCTCCGCAAGACGAGATTTATTAACAACTTTAGTATATTGTGGCAAGGCAACTGCCGCCAAAATACCGACTATTAAAACAGCTACCAAAACTTCAATTAAAGTAAAGCCTTTATTTTTTAATATTTTCATAATTTTATTATAATATTTTTTAATATGTTTTTCGTATTTATTTTAACACCCATCCTTTTATCCCTCCCCTAATTTTTTACTTTGTAAAA
>JAFQAA010000010.1 GCA_017417005.1 Elusimicrobiaceae bacterium
CCGGGCAGGCAAGAAGCCAAAGAATAAATCAAATGATTTGCCGGTTATATAGAAGTGCTAATTTTAAATACTCTTGGGACGGCACAAATTGGCATGAGGCGAAAGTTAAAGGCGATAGCGATTTAACTTTGAAAAGCGGCGATCTTATTTTGGACTGGGGCGATAGCAATACTTTTAGCAAATTAAATAGTGAAGATATTGTTAACGCTACTGGGGCAAGGATGATTTTTAAACAGGATAAGCCGCTGCCCGTTTGTTTTGTTGCTTTTTACCCGCAAATTGAGGTGTCAAATGGTTAAGGTTAGGGCTTTAAACACTTTAGATGATTTAACAAAGCCTTTTTGCGTGCAGGCCGAGCAGAAAAAAGAGTTTGAAGCACCTTTACTTTTAAAGCAAGAAATGACTTACTTTGTTATGGAAAACGAAAAAGAAACACTTGCTTTAATTTGGTTTTGGAATATGGGCCAAGGGCGTTATTGCGTGGGGTGTTTTTTAAGCGAGCACGCAGGAGAGTTTTTTCCGGAAATGCGAACTTTGATTTTAAGACTATTTGATTTTTACGGGGCTTTGCGTTATGAGGCAATTTGCCGCACAGATTTTAAAAACGGGCATAGGATGCTTGTTTTACTTGGTTTTGAAAGAGAGGGAACTATGAAGAAATTTATTGACGGCGTAAATTATGACTTATATGCGAGGTGTTTATAATGTGGGCTTCAATGGCACTAATGGGAGTAGCTACTGCGGCAGAAGTAGCAAGCACAATACAGCAAGGTAAAGCGCAAGAGCGCGCTTATAACTTGCAAGCCGATATTGACGAGCAAAATGCGGAGCGTTCGGCAAAGGAAGCATCTTTAAACGAAGATACTTTGCGCAGGCAAAACAGGCAAAAACTGGCGAAAATTGCCGGCGCGCAAAGCGAGGCGGGCCTTTCCGGAGGAACCGCTACCGGTTCTTATTTACAAAGCGCTATGAACGCCGAACAAGACGCGCTTAACTTGAGATATCAAGGCTTGAGCGCTTGGCAGAATTATAAAAACAATGCTGCTTACAACCGCGCTTATGCAAAAATATCAAGAAAAAATGCTTTAACTTCTGCTTATACACAAGGACTGACCGGAGCCGCGCAGATTTTAGCATTTGGCGGACCGAAAGGGGCTTTCGGCCAAACCATCGCAAGCAAATTTAAGGGGGCTTAAACTATGCCAAAAACACCTATAAACTCATACGAACAAAGAACAATGTTAAACGGACAGGCTCTTTCCGCACCAATAAGACCGGTTAATAATAATGCTATGGCCGAAATAGCGAACGCCGGCAGAGAGCTTGGCGGAATTTTGGCAAGGCAGAGTGATAGAATTGATAGCCTTAAATTGCGCAACAATGAAGAAAAACTGACTATTGAAGTATCTAAAATGAATAATGAACTTGCACAAGCTGATACTACTGAAAAATTTGACGAAATCGTAAAGAAATATACCGAGGGTCCGGATAGTTTGCAAAAGCAAAGCGAAAACCGCCTTGGCAAGCGTTTATATGGAGTATGGCAAGAAGAGGGCAATAATTATATGGAAGCCCTTAAAGTGGATATTGCCGGCAAAAGAATTGCTTTAAATAAAAAGGTTGCTTTTGAAGAGGCGAAAGATACCACTAAAGAAAAAGCGTATTTATATGCTTACGGGTCTGATGCTGAAAGAAAATTGCAAGATAAAGATTTTGAAACTTTTTTAAATGACGAAAATCACAATTTTACCGATATGGAAAAAAACAAATTGCGTCAAACTTATAATCACGATAAAGAATTTGGCTATTTGACGCAACTTGTAAATAATAATCCGCATCAGGCAGAAAAAATGCTGGCAGATAAAAAGAATTTTGATAGTTTATCTGTTGCCGAAAGAGAAAGATTTATTGATGCGGCCGCGCGCGAAATTAAGGCAAGAAAAGATACGATACTTGATAAGGGAACTGCCGGCGATAGCGGACTTGCGGAAATGGTGCGCCAGTTTAATATTCTTTACGAAAAAGATCCTAAAGAGGCAGAAAAGTTTTATCAAGGTTTTGTTGACACGCCGACAAAACTTCCGGAATTATATGGCATAAAAGGCAGCAATACCTTAATGAGTTATATGAAAAATGTGCTTGCCGAGGGCGAATACGGCCGCCAAAAAGAAATGGCATGGGCGGAAACAAAAGTAAAATATCAAAATTTTGATATATCAGACGGCCTTATACTTAATGCTGACTTAAATAATGTTGAAGATATAACGGAAATGATAGGTGTTATAAACGGAGGACTTGCTACCGGGCAATTTGATAAACACGAGGGCGAGGCAAATGCTATGGTTGCTAATTTGAGAAAGAATTTAGCAGATATGGTAAAAGATCCAAAAATTAAAAACACAGCATTTTGGGGAGCCTCAGTTGCTGAGAATATGCCTAAACAAATAAACACTTTTTTAAAGAGAAAAGTGAACGGCGATTTATCTGATGAGGGTATAGGTAAAATTTACGAGGATGCTTTTATCAGCGCAAAAGCAGCCGGAATTGATTTGAAAAGTAAAGACACGGCTTTAAAAGAACAAGCCGGGAAGTTTATACGCCAAGCATTTGAAAGAAATATCCGCGCGGAATATCTTTTGAACGAGGACGAGGCAAATGCTGTTATTAGCGAGGATGATAATGTCTTGGCCGAGTTTTCCGATAAGGCAAATAATAAGGGCGCTAAAAAATTACAAAGCGGACCTATGACACGAAATGAAGCACTTTATGAATTTAGCAAGACAATAACAGGTAAAGATTTTAGGTAAAGGATATAACTATGCAAGAACAAGAACAGGGACTTGAAAAAAAAGAAAGAACGATTTATTTATCTTCAACGGGTGATTTTGTAAATACCGATTTGACGAACCCGCGCGAAATAAAATACGCCTCTGAAATACAGCTTTATAATAAAAGCAGAGATAAGTTTTACGGCCTTAAACCTATGAATATGAGCCGGGAAGAAATAACTAAAGCTGCCTTGGAAGATACAAAACGCGGCTATTTAAGACAGGTGGGCGCAGGACTTGCCAGCGCGGGTGTGCAAATGGGGCAGGAACTTTATAATTTTGCTATGTTTACAAACCCTATCTTGGTTGCTAAAACAAAAAGGTTGCTGTATAAACGCGGACTTGACACGCAGAAAAAGCATAATGTTATAAGCGAAGAAGCGTATAAAAGACAACTTGAGGAACTTAACGCGGAATATAGAGGTGTTAGAGATACCATAAACGCCGATTTAATGGCTAATCGCGAAAAGCAAAACGCTTATCTTGAAAAGACAGGACTTGGCAAAAAAGAGGGGGATAGTATTGTTTATGATATTGCAAACGGCTTTGGATCAGCCGCGGCCGCGCTTGGTCTTGCAATTATTACAAAAAGCCCTAACGCTGCTGTTGCCGTGTTTGGTGTAAATGCCGGACAGAGCGGTTATGAAGAAGCACTTGAAAACGGAATAGCGCCGGAAAAGGCTTTGAAACTTGGCGGGGCCCGTGGCTTTGCAGAAAGTTTATTTGAACGCGTGGGCTTGCATTGTGCTTTTGAAAGTCTAGCGGCGCGTGGTGTTTTAGCAAGAATTGGTAAAACTGCTTTAACCGAGGGTGTGCAGGAAATGAGCCAGCAAACGGCCGAGGAAATTTTGCAGACAAAATAC
>JAFQAA010000085.1 GCA_017417005.1 Elusimicrobiaceae bacterium
CCTGCCTCGGTATTAATTGGCCTAATTGCTAACTTGTTTTTACCCATACTATCTTCTTTGTTTCCATATATAGGAAGTGCCTCCGTTTACTGGTTGAATTGTATTATCATTTTTATTGCCTACCCGGAATTGCTTGACGAAGATAAAATTGAAGGAAGCCCTGTAAACTCTTTTGGCGCTGGTTCTAATGGGGGCGAGTATCCCTCTTTACCAACAGAGTTTTTTGATAACGATGCCGTAAAGAAAATTGCGGATAATAATTATAATAATCAAACAGTAGGCACTAATCCTGTTATAAAGACGACTAACGGCGGTGAAGGCTTATCTGTGCCGGTGAGTAATCATCAAAATAACAGGCCTTTTTTAAATCAAAAATTAGACCAAACCGAATTTGATAGGCTAACTTCAAGAGATAAAAATTAATATATTCGCTTATAAAAATACTTTATGGCTAAATATATTTTAAGAAGAATTGCTTTTTTGCCCTTGGTTATTTTAGGGGTAACTTGCTTTTTGTTCTTTTTAACTCAACGCTTGCCAGTTGAGGCGCGAGCTTCTTTATATATCCAAGATCCCAGACAAATGGCTTCCATGCAGGAAGTTATAAAAAAATATGGCCTAGATAAACCTTTTTTTGTTCAATACGGGCACTGGCTAAAAAATATTTTAACGGGTGATTTAGGTTATAGCGAAAGCGCAAATATGCCTGTTGCGCGTGCAATTAAAGCCTATTTCCCGGCAACGCTGCAACTAGCAATAGCGGCCATTATTTTGGTGGTATTTTTTGGTGTTTTATTTGGCGTTTTAAGCGCGGTTTATAAAGATAAGTTTTGGGATAATTTTTTAAGGCTGGTTTCTTTGACGGGGTTTTCCCTGCCGATATTTGTTTTGGGGCTTCTTTTGCTTATGGTTTTTTATGGAAAACTTGGCTGGTTTCCGCCGGGGGAATATGGCTTTGCAAGCGATTTAATTATACATAGCCCAAGTTTTAAATCTTACACCGGGCTTTTACTTATAGATAGCCTTTTAAATGGGCAATTTAAAGTGTTTTTAGATATTTTAAGGCATCTTGTTTTGCCGGCTTTCACTTTGTGTTTTGGCTCTTTTGCTTTGATGGTTAGGGTTATGCGTTCAAGTATGCTTGAAGAATTAAATAAAGATTATGTGCGTGCTGCCCGGGCAAGAGGCCTTAGCGAAAAGAGGGTTCTTTTTAAACATGCCGCTTTAAATGCAATTTTGCCTATTATTACTCTAGCAAGTATCCAATTTGTGCGTTTACTTGGCGGAACGGTTATTGTGGAAAGTGTTTTTGATTACCCAGGTATTGGCAGGTGGGGGGTGGCAGCAGCCCAGCAGCTTGATATTGCGGGAATTTTGGGCTTTTCTTTAATGGTGGCCTGTTTGTTTGTGCTTGGCAATTTGGCAGCAGATATCCTTTATAGTTTTGTTGACCCAAGGATTAGACTTAAATGAACGAGAGAAAAATATTTAAAAAAATAGTAAAAAATAAAAACTCACTTATCGGGTTGATAATTGTGATTTTGTTCTTTTTAGTTGCCCTCTTTGCTCCTATTTTAGCACCGGTACAAAATAAAAATAATCCCTATCAAATGCCCCAAGCCAGCTACCAAGTTAATCCGACGGCTCCCAGTGCGCAAAATCTGCTTGGCACGACTGAAAACCAATATGATATTTACTATGGCATTGTATGGGGAACAAGAATGGCCTTTAAAGTTGGTTTAAGCGTGGTTAGCCTTGCTTTATTAATTGGCATAATTATTGGCGGGGCGGCAGGTTTTTTTGGCTCTTGGGTGGATGAGGTTTTAATGCGTTTAACCGATATCGTTTTTGCTGTTCCTTCTATGGTGCTTGCTATGGTTATTGCCGCTATGCTTGGGCCTGATTTAAAAAATATGATGATTGCTATTACAATAGTTTCCTGGCCGTCTTATGCCCGTTTAATCAGAGGGGATGTTATGAGCGTAAAGGAAAGGGAATTTGTTATGGCAACAAAAGCCCTTGGCGCAAGTAAAAGAAGAATCTTTTTAAGGCATATTTTGCCAAATGCAATTTATCCTGTTGTAATAGTTGCAAGTCTTGATATTGGGTATATTGTGCTGACAGCTGCTTCTTTAAGTTTTTTGGGGCTTGGCTCTCAGACGGGTACGGCAGATTGGGGGCAGCTTGTTGCTTTATCTCGCAATTGGATACTTGGCACCCACGGCAATGCTTTTGAATATTGGTATACCCTTGTGATGCCCGGTGGTGCTTTGCTTTTGTTTGTTCTTGCCTGGAATATGCTTGGCGATGCGTTTAGGGATATATTAGACCCACGAACACACTGATGCTTCGGCTTTTGGGCTATTTTTAATTTTTTAGAAATTTCGGATACGCGGGGTTGCCACCCGCTCTAGGTATACCTCATTTCTAAAAGCGTTTTTTCTAAAGAAAAAACTAATTAAAACTAGCACCAAAATCCTTGCAAAAATACTTGCTTTGTTTGTCTTAAAAAAATAAAAAACGGGTAGGGAAAACTTCCTACCCGTTTTTTAATTCTGCTAATTTCTAAAAGAATAATTTTTTATAGGATATAGCAACACCTACATAAAGGTTGCTGCCGGTTCTTGGGTTATCCACGCCTTTGCCTTGATAGTAGTTAATAAACGGGGCAATAGCTAGATCCTTCATAATTTCGGTATTAAGTCTTGCGTCAAGTTCAAGTTCATAGGAAAGATTGTTGACGCTAGGGTTATCAAAATGGAAGAAATCTCTAATCATAGCTGTATAAACAGCTTTGCTTTTGTCGTTAATAGGTTGTTCTATTTTAAAGCCGGCTTCCCAGGCATATTTGGTAACTTCCTGGGGGTAAGTAAAGTCATATTCTATAACGGCAGCAGCATATAAATCTTTAAGATATTTGCCTTCAAATAAGCGGATACCGGCTTTTCCTCTAAGAACTCTATATCTGGGGGTGTTTTCTTCTTTAGTAAATTCGGTTTGATAACCGGCGCTTAAAAAAGGCCCAAAGGTAAAACCACCCAAGAAATCTTCCGCTTTAAATAATTTGTGGGTATAGTCGGTAGTAAGCAAAATTTTATCAACACTGGTATTTTTTGTTTTTTCTTCACCAACGGGTTTAAGGGTTATTTGCCCATATTGCATAAGCAAATTGTTAGCCCAAAGCATTTTTTCTCTATCATATTTTGAAACTAAGTCAAAATTGCCTTGTATTAAGGTTTGACTATCAGCAGTTAAACGGGGGTTAGAATAACCTTGATAATACTGGGCATTATTAACATCTGTATTGGTTATTTGGAGGGATAAATCCCTAAGTTCCAAGTGCCAAGCACCACTTTGGGCTTCTTGGCCGTAAGATAAACCTGCTAGAATTAGACAGGCGGCTAGTATAGATAGTTTTTTAATCATTTTTTTCTCCATATTTAGTATGATAATATTATAACATTTTTATCCTATTTCCCTAAAGAAAAAAACATCTAGGACTTTAGGCCCATAAATAAATGGGTCTAAAAGCCCTTGTGAAAAAGTAAAAAAGCTGATAACATATAAAATATAGAGTAGTATAAAAATGCAAAAGGACGATAGAAATGAAGAGAATAATTTTTATTTGTTTAAGA
>JAFQAA010000086.1 GCA_017417005.1 Elusimicrobiaceae bacterium
ATTTATAATAACTAGGGTCGGTTGTATCAATTTCCCTATCCCAGTCATAAGCCATACCGAAAGATTTGATTTGGCGTCTAAAATTATCAATATTTTTTTGGGTTGTAATTCTTGGGTGAACGCCGGTGGCTATTGCGTAATTTTCCGCCGGTAAACCAAAAGCATCCCAGCCCATAGGGTGTAAAACGCTGTATCCGTTCATTCTTTTATAGCGCACAAGAATATCAGAGGCACTATAACCTTCCGGATGACCGACATGTAAGCCCTGACCTGAAGGATAAGGGAACATATCTAAACAATAAAACTTCTTGCCCGTTTTAGGTAAACGGGGAGCGGCAAAAAGTTTTGCTTCCTGCCATCTTTTTTGCTGTCTTCTATCTATTTCTTGAAAATTTGCTATTGCCATATAAGTATATTATACAAAGTATGGACGAGTTTATAAAATCTCAAGCGGGGCGTATTTGAGCATAAAAACGCGCTTTGTGCCATTAGCAAAAATTACACTGATTTTCGTTGCTTCTCCGCTGCCACTTAAAGAAACAATTTTACCTATACCAAAAACGCCGTGTTTAACGCGGCTGCCTACTTTTGCACCGCCACTAGCGGCACTTGCTGTTGGGGTACTTTCGCTTTGGCTTGGCTGATAAGCAGGGCTTGGTTTATAAGTCTGCTCGGCATATTCATTTTGCAAATCAATACCAAATTCCTCAAAAGTTTTTTTGTATTTTGAAGCATTGTTATAGGAAACGCTATTATTTGAACTCCAGCGGTTAAAGCGCCCGCGGTTTGGCGCAATTTCTGTTCTTTCCATTGGGCCGGTGTATGAGGCAGGCTCAATTAAACCGCTATCAAATAAAAAGCGTGAAGCAAGATTAGAATAAGTTTTACCGAAAATTCTGCGCGTTGTTGTATAAGTCATATATAAAGTGCTTTTAGCGCGCGTCATTGCAACATAGCAAAGGCGGCGTTCTTCTTCCATTTCATCTTCATCTTTACTATTAAGTGGGAAAAGCCCTTCTTCTAGTCCGCTTACAAAGACTATTGGAAACTCTAATCCTTTTGCCAAGTGAACGGTCATTAAGGTTATAGCTCCGTTTTGGGTATCTGTTCCTCCCTCATCAGCGCCGCTGATTAAGGAAACTTCCTGTAAATAGCCTGATAAAGTGGGCGCCGTTTCTTGATGGCGGCATCTATCTTCATATTCTTTAACGGCGTTAATAAGTTCATTTAAGTTGCCGATTCTTGAGGCTGCTTCGGGGTCTTTTTCCAACTCGGCTTCTATACTTTTTTGATAGCCGGATAACTCTAAAACTTTTGTTAAAATTTCGCTTGGGCTAGACATTTGCATTTCAAGAGTTAAACCCTCAATTAAATCTACAAATTCTTTTGCGCCGCGCCGCGCTGTCGGTTTTAAATTTTCTATAAACGCAGCTGATTTTAAAGCGGTGTATAAAGAAGTGCCTGCCGCATTTGCCGCGTTAACAAGGGCTTGTTGCGCCGTTTCGCCAAGGGCGCGCCTAGGCGTATTAATAATGCGCAAAAGACTAACTGTGTCCATAGGATTAACCAAAACTTTGGCATAAGCAAGGATATCTTTAATTTCTTTTCTGTCATAGAATTTTACAGCACCAATAAGGCGGTAAGGAATTTGGTATCTTCTAAAAGTGTCTTCAAAACTACGCGATTGGGCATTTGTGCGGTAGAAAACCGCAATATCATTTAAACTTGCATTACCTTCTTCTACAAGATTATTGATTTGCATGGCGGTGTAGCGCGCTTCCTCGCCTTCTGAAGCAAGTTCGCGAACAATTATCGGATCTCCACTAGATTTTTGGGAGAATAAATTTTTCTCGCGTCTATTTTTATTTTTTTTGATTAGTTTATTTGCCGCGTCCAAAATAATCTGGGTGGAGCGGTAGTTTTGCTCAAGCGTGATAACCTTGGCATCTTTAAAATCTTTTTCAAATTCAAGAATATTTCTGATATTAGCACCGCGCCAGGAATATATTGACTGGTCCGGATCGCCAACAACACACAAATGGCGGTGTTTTAGAGCAAGTTTTTTTGTTAAAAAATATTGGGTTTCGTTTGTATCCTGGTATTCGTCCACTAAAATATATTGAAAATAGTTTTGGTAATATTCGCAAATCTCTTGATTATTTTTTAACAAAAAAACAACTTTCATTAAAAGATCACCAAAATCAAGTGCGCCGGCTGTATCTAACTTTTTTTGGTATCTTTTATAAACTTCGGCAATTTGTATTTTTTTATCTATATTGCTGCTAACGGCTTGCGCCATAAAATCTTCGGGGGTAAGCATATCATCTTTGGCGCGCGATATACAGGAAACATAATAATTAGCCTCTTTTTTTGCTTCTTTTACGCCAAGTTCTTCAAGCACGAGTGAAACTATCTTTTTTTGCTCACTTTCATCATAAATTACAAAATCGCGGTTTAGTTTTAAAACTTCTGCGTGCTGCCTTAAAATTCTAACGGCAAAAGAGTGAAAGGTATGTATCCACACGCTTCTTGCTTCGCCTGGAACAAGAACATCAATTCTCTGGCGCATTTCTTGGGCGGCTTTATTGGTAAATGTAACGGCCAAAATTCTTGCCGGGTTTAAACCATCAGCAATAAGTTTGGCTATTTTACTTGTTAAAGTTTTTGTTTTACCCGTCCCGGCGCCGGCAATAATAAGACAAGGGCCGCCGTTATAATTAACGGCTTCGAGTTGTTTTTCATTTAAAGAAGAAAGGGTTTGTTCTATAGTTGCTGTCATATAAGTTCAAGCTCCACAAAAGTTTCAATATGTTTGGTGTTGGGGAAGAAATCAAAACACTCTGCCGTTTTTACTTTATAGTTTTGGGTTAAAACGGCCAAGTTTTCCGCCAAGGTTTTAGGATTGCAGGAGATATATAAAATATTTTTAATACCGCTGTTTTTAAGTTGCTCGCACGCTTTAGGGTGCACACCTGCACGCGCCGGATCTAAAATAACTAAACTATTTTTTGTTTCAAGTTTATTTTGGGCTAAAAAATCTTCGGTAGTTTGGCAAATAAATTCAACATTTTTAATATTGTTCGTCATTGCGTTTTGGTGGCCATTTTCAACAGCCTGGGGCACACATTCAACGCAAAAGGCTTCTTTAACAAGATCGGCATTGGTTAAAGAAAAACTGCCCGCACCACCGTATAAATCATAAAGCGTTTCGGGCTTTAAAGCTTCAACGCGGGAACGCACTTTTTGATACATTAAATTTGCCGTTTTTGTGTTAGTTTGAAAAAACGATTGCGGCGATAAATTAAAAATTATCTTTTTATCTTCAAAAAGCAAGGCCTCTTGCATTGTATCAGAACCGCTTAAAACTTTTAAATCTTTTATCGGGCTTGCATCGCTCATGCCGTCGTTAATTGCGGTTAATACGCTAAAATCAGGGTAAACCTGGTGGCAAACTTCAACAAGCCCCTCCGTATCAAAAGGTGCTTGGGAAATAAAAACAAGCATACCGCCCTTTTCATTAAAACTTTGGCGCATCATTAAAGTTCTTAAAATACCGGTATGCTTTCTTTGGTCGTAATAAGAGATATTTTTGTTTTTAGCCCAAAGATTTATTTTATAAATAAACCAAGGCAAATTTTGATTAAATAAAAAACAATCAGTC
>JAFQAA010000087.1 GCA_017417005.1 Elusimicrobiaceae bacterium
AAAACAAATAAGTGTTTGCGCCATAGCTTTTACGCGTCAAACAGATGAGCTTTTTACTATTTATAAAAATTTGCAAAATCTTGGTAAAGATTTGCCCTTGCGCCTTAACTGGTGGGTTTTTGAAAGTTCCACCCAAGATTTACTAAACACTACAAGCCGTATTTTATTTTTAGTCAGAAGTATGGAGAAACATTATGTCTGAAAAACAAAAAGAAATTTCCCAGCAACCAATGCAGAAAGACAATTATGAAGTTTACCGCAAAATTAATACTGCCTGTTTAATTGTGCTTGCTGCGGTAAGTTTAACTATTGCTCTAGCTTACACAAAAACAATTTTGATACCTTTGGTAATTTCCGTTTTTATTTTTACTATGGTAACACCTATTACCCGTTATATACGCGTTAAATTCAAATTACCTAAATGGATGTCAATGTTAATAGGCGGGGCTTTGGTTATTATTCCGCTAATTTTAGTTTCAATATTTTTAATTCAATCCATAAGCAATTTTTTAAAAGTGGTTTCAAGTTATCAGCAAAATATAACTGATTTACTTACTCAAGTTGGGGATTTTTTTGCAAAATATAAAATACCTATTTCCCAAGATTTTTTTGAGTTTGATACCCTTTCTAAAATAATTAGTGTTGATTATGGCGCAACTATTATGAAGAACCTTAGCGGTATGACGATAAAACTTCTTTCAGGCACTATGCTTGTTATACTCTTTTTATTCTTTTTATTTATCGGCAGTAGCAGCACTAAAATTACCAATCCTTTAATTAAAGAAATACAAAATAAAATTTCCGCTTATTTATTTATACATATTATAATGTCTATCATAACCGGTATTTGTGTGGGTATTGTTTATTATAGTGCAGGGCTTAAACTCGCTTTTACTTTTGCCGTATTAACAATTATTTTAAACTTTATTCCTAATATTGGTTCGGTTATAGCGGTTTTATTGCCTTTGCCTATTGCCTATATGCAATATGGTTTTGGGGCTTCGTTCTTTGTAGTTTTGTTAATACCGACAGCCGTGCAAATAGTTATCGGTAGCATACTGGAGCCAAAACTCCTTGGCAACGGCATGGATTTGCACCCTGTTACTATAATAAGTTCCCTTGTCTTTTGGGCTTTAGTTTGGGGCATACCGGGTGCTTTTCTAGCAGTGCCTATAACCGCAGCAGTGCGTATTATTTTAAGCAAGATAGAGCCAACAAAGGTTTTTGCGGAAGTTATGTCCGGCAGATTACCTAGATAGATATTGACTGAAAGCCCCAAAGTCTTGTATCATTTATTATTATATAGGAAGTAGTTCGTAAAGGAGAAAATGATGAGTAAAACAATGAAATTGATGTTAGTTTTTGCTTTGGTTTTTGGTGTAAGTGCCTGTAGCAAAAATGTCAAAAAAGATGCCTCAGCAGATACAGTAGCTGTTGGGCAAACAACAGAAATCTATGTTGAAGAAGACCTTGCTGTTGAAGAGAGCGATAGTAACTATGCTCCTAGCGCAACACTTGAGCCGGTCTATTTCGCATTTAACGAATATAGCCTTAATGCCCAAAGCCGCAAGATCTTAGAAGATAATGCAAGCGCAATTAAAGAAAGAGGCGCAGCAAAAGTCGTAGTTGAAGGCAACTGCGATGATAGAGGCACTATCTCTTATAACATCGTTTTAGGTGATAAAAGAGCCCAAGAAGTAAAGAATTACTATATCAAACTTGGTATTCCTGCTGCTAATATTAAGGTTGTTTCTTATGGTGAAGAAAAACCTGTCTGCACAGAAAGCACCAATGCCTGCTGGTCTCAAAACCGCAGAGCCGACACCGTGATTCTTTAATAATTATAATAAAGGGAGTTTGTTTTTATGAAATTTAGAAACTTTTTTTTAACTTTCGTGGGGATAAGCTCCCTTTCTTTTTATGGGTGTATTGCCACGCGCGATGATATAAGTATTTTAAAGACACAAATTGCTTCTTTAAATAAAACTTTGCAAAGTGTTCAGGCAAACCAGGCTTCAAGCGATCAGCAGATACAAGATTTATCTGTGCAATTAACTGAGGCTAATGATAATCTAAAAGATTTTAATTATAAATTAGATCAGGTTTCTTCAAAACTTGATAATATTACAAGTTCTCTTTCAGGCCAAGAAACAGAACAATATAAAAGTTCCCCAAGTGAACTTTTTGAGCAGGCAAAAAAACAATTTGATCATAAAAATTATGCAGAGGCCGCCGAGGGTTTTAATTTGTATATTAAATCCGCTCCGGAAGGTGCCAACATTGAAGAGGCTTATTTTTATTTAGCCCAAAGCAGTTATGAGTTAAAAGATTATCAAAAAGCAGCCATAAGTGCAGCTACTTTAATTGATAAATATCCCTCTAGTAAATTAACCGCACAAAGCCGTATTTTATATGCAAAAAGCATTTGGCCTCTTAATAAAAAAGATGAGGCCCTTATGTATTTAAAATCTGTTGTCCAAGATTTCAAAAATACAGATTTCTCAAAAGAAGCAAAAGACTTACTTAAAAACTTAAAATGAAAACTCTAAAAAAATTATTATTCATAACAATTTTGTTATGTCCGCTGTTTTGTTTTGCCAGAAATAGTGATGTTTATATCGGTATTTCTTCTAAATATGACCCAAATGCTTTGCTTAAAATTGCCTTAGGTTCTTTTAAATATAATGCAGAAGAACCTAAATCTGCTGAAAGCGCAAACCTTTTAAGCAATGTCGTTCGCTCTGATTTAATGCGTGCCAGATATTTTGATTTGGAGGAAAATTTTGGCCCCGTTGACACAAATAATATTGCTTCCTATTTAAGTTCGGCTCGTTCTAAAAAGGCAGATTATCTTTTATTTGGAGAAATTGCTTTAGCCGGCACAGATTCTTGGGAATTTAAAGCCTTTGTTTATGATACCCAAAGCCAAAAAGCCGTCTTAGCAAAAAAATTTGTAAGTTCTACAAAAGGGCTTAGGCGTTCTGCGCATTTATTTAGCGATCAAATTGTAAAACTTTTGCAAGGCAAACGCGGTATTGCCGATACTAAAATAGCCTTTGCAAATGATTCTTCCGGCTATAAAGAAATTTTTATGGTTGATTATGATGGTTATAATTTGACAAAACTTACTAAAGATAAAAGTATTGCCCTTTTACCGCGTTGGAATAGCGACGGCACAAAAATTTTCTATACAACCTATCGCAATAGCAACCCTGATATTTTCTATATAGATTTAAAAGCCGGCAAAATCAGTTCTTTAATTAAAGGCGAAGGCTTAAACTTAATTGGGGGTGTTTCTCCGGATGATTCCAAAATCGTTTTTACAATGTCCCGTGGGGAAAACGCAAGTATCTTTGTTAAAGAACTTGATTCCGGCAATTTAAGACAGCTGACAGATAAATACGGCGTTGATGGTTCTCCATCTTTTTCGCCGGATGGTAAGTTTGTTACTTATGTTTCCAACCGCTCAGGTAATCCGCAAATTTATATTTTAGATTTGCTTACAAAACAAACCCGCAGGCTTACAAAATTTAATTGGACGGATACTCCGCAGTGGTCTCCTAATGGCGATTGGATAGTTTTTGCCGGTCGTCAGTCTCCCAGCCATCCGATTGATTTATTTTTAGTTGATATTACCGGTTCTCAAATAAGGCAACTTACCGCAGATAGCGGCAATAACGAAGATCCCTTTTGGTCGCCGGACGGCCGCTTTATTGCTTTTACTACAACGCGCGGCGGTAAAAGACAAATCTATGTTATGGATGCTGATGGTAGCGCGCAACATTTAGTTGCAAATATTGGCGGGAACTCCTTTACTCCCAGTTGGAGCAAATAGTTTTTGGGGCAACTTTTGCGTTTATAGTGCGTTATGCCTTGCTCACATATGCGGGGCTACTGCCCGCTCGGGTATGCTTCACTCGGCAAATCTTCTCTAAACGCAAAATGTTTGAAAAAAGAGCCCTGATTTTAAATGCCATTTGCTAATTTTAAAAATTATTTGCTATAATATATTTACGGGCCTGTAGCTCAGCTGGGAGAGCGCCTGCATGGCATGCAGGAGGTCATCGGTTCGATCCCGTTCAGGTCCATAGTTTTGAATAAATATCCCCTCGCAAAAGCGAGGGGATATTTATTTTACAGCGGCTTTTTTCCTCTTTTTTATTTTTTTAAGACTTCGGATAGTTCCGCTCTGCGGGCGTGGTTCCCTACTATACCTTGTCTTAAAGAAAATAAAAAATAGGTCGGTGTGTTTTAGCACACCTAAAAAATCCTTGCAAAACTTTTGCGTCGACTTTTGGACTATTTTTAATTTTTTAGAAATTTCGGATACTCGGGATTACCATCCCCTCGCGGTATACCTCATTTCTAAAATCGTTTTTCTGAAAGAAAAACTAATTAAAACTAGCCTCAAAAACCTTGCAAAAGGGTATATGGGGCTTCCTAAAAAATCCTTGCAAAACTAAATTTGTTCTACATATAAAATACTTAATAAAATAATTTGCTCTATTTAGTTTAATTTCTCTACAAATTTTTAGTAAGGACATTAATTGTATATATTTATTGAAAACTCTTGATTTGATATAATTTATATATAGGGGAAAAGATAGAAATAATGGAAAAACCGATCTTAAATATAGGCATTGATGTTGGTTCAACAACGGTTAAAGTTGTTGTAATTAATGATAAGGAAGAAATACTTTTTTCTACTTATCAGCGTCATATGTCCGAAGTCCGCCAGAAAATTATTTCTATTTTACAAGAAGTCCAAAATAAATTTCCAAATTATTCTTTTCGTCTAGCTTTAACGGGGTCCGGCGCGCTTACTTTATATACAAAACTAAACTTAAATTTCGTCCAAGAAGTTATTGCTTCAGGTTTAAGTATTAAAAGCAAAATACCGCAGGCTGATGTAATTGTTGAACTTGGCGGGGAAGATGCTAAACTAACATTTTTAACCAATGGCACCGATTTAAGAATGAACGAAACCTGTGCCGGCGGAACAGGGGCTTTTATTGACCAAATGGCTTCTTTTTTAAATATAGAAGTTCCGCAAATGGATGCTCTTGCCCTTGAAGCAAAAAATGTTTATCCTATTGCTTCGCGCTGTGGTGTTTTTGCTAAAACAGATATTGTTCCTTTAATTAACGAAGGCTGCACAAAAAGCGATATTTCCCTTTCCATTATGCAAGCAGTGGTAAACCAGTTTATCGGCGGGCTTGCAAGGGGGCGTAAGATAGAGGGTAATGTTGTTTTTCTAGGCGGGCCGTTATCCTTTTTAAAATCTTTAAAAAATTGCTTTGTTAAAACACTTAACTTAAATCCCGAGCAGGCAATTTTTCCCCAAAAAGCAGAAATTTTTGTTGCAATCGGTGCTGCTTTATATGCTTTGCGCCATACCGAGCAGGAATATTCTTTAGCAAAAATTATAGATTCCCTAAAAGATCTTAAAACGGACCAAGATATCCAAAAACTGCCGCCTTTATTTAAAAACGAAACAGAGTATCAAGATTTTATAAAACGCCACCAAAAAAACGATGTAAAAACTTTCCCTTTAGAAGAATATGAAGGCCCCGCCTATTTAGGTATTGATAGCGGCAGCACCACAATAAAGGCCGTTTTGATAGACGAGCAAAACCGCGTTTTATATTCTTCTTACGGCTCAAATAACGGCGATCCTTTTGCAATAGCAATAAAAATTTTACAGGAAATTTACTCCCGTCAAAAACCCGGCCTTAAAATAAAAGCCGCCGCTGCCACAGGTTATGGTAGCGCACTTTTAAAAGCCGGTTTAAAATTTGATATTGATGAAGTTGAAACCGTTGCCCATGCCACGGCGGCAACTTTCTTTGCGCCAAAAGCCACCTTTGTTTTGGATATCGGCGGACAAGATATAAAGTGTATGTCCTTAAAAAACGGCGCAATAGATCATATCGGTTTAAACGAGGCCTGCTCGGCTGGTTGCGGTTCTTTTATTGAGAATTTTGCAAAATCTCTTGATATGGAACTAGAGCAATTTGTTTTGGCTGCTTTAAAAGCAAAAAATCCTGTTGACCTTGGCACCCGTTGCACCGTTTTTATGAATTCTAAAGTAAAGCAAGCCCAAAAAGAAGGCGTGCCTGTTGGCGATATTGCAGCCGGTCTTTCTTATTCCGTTATAAAAAATGCCTGTTATAAAGTTATTAAAATTAGAAATGTGGAAGAACTTGGCGATACTATTGTAGCGCAAGGCGGTTCTTTTTTGAATAATGCTTTACTTAGGGCTTTGGAACTTCAGGTAGGCAAAAAAATTATTAGGCCAAGTTTATCTGGTTTAATGGGAGCTTTTGGGGCGGCTTTAATAGCCAAAAAGCGCGGGCCTGAAAACAACAAAAAAACAGCCCTTCTTTCAAAAGAAGAAATTGATAATTTAAAAATAACTACCCGCAATGTGCGCTGCCAAGGTTGCACAAATCATTGTATGCTGACTATAAGCAATTTTGGCGGGAAGGAAAATTTTATTTCTGGCAATAGGTGTGAGCGTGGCGCAGGTTTACCCAAGAATAAGCACATAAATTTGGCAGATTATAAATATAATCGCTTATTTAATTACTATAAACCTTTACCCGCAAAAGAAGCAAAAAACGGCACTATAGGCATACCGCGCGCACTTGATATGTTTGAAACTTACCCCCTCTGGTTTACTTTACTTACAGAGCTTGGCTTTAAGGTGGAATTATCGGAGGCTTCTTCTAAAAAACTTTTTTTTGAAGGTTATTCTTCCATACCTTCGCAAACAATTTGCTATCCAGCAAAAATGGCGCACGGACATATTATGAATTTGCTTAGTAAAAAAGTTGATGCAATTTTCTTTCCTTCAATTATTTTGCAAAAGAAAGATTTTTCCACGCAGGAAGATTCCTATAACTGCCCGATAGTTGCCGGCTACCCGGAATTACTTTACAAAAATATTACCGAAATTGCTGAACAAAATATTCCCTATTATGCTCCGTTTTTACCTTTAGATGAAAAGGTTTTGGCAAAGCGTTTAAAAAAGGTTTCTTTGTTTAAAAACTTTAGCAAACTTCAACTGAGTAAGGCAGTTAAAAAAGCTTTTGCCGAACAAAGAAAATATTTAAAAGATATCCGCGAGACAGGGCGCAAAGCCGTTGAAGAATTAACAGCACAAGGCAAACTTGGCATTGTTTTAAGCGCTCATCCCTATCACATTGACCCGGCCATAAACCATGGCATACCTGAACTTATAAATTCCTGCGGTCTTGCTGTTTTAACAGAAGATAGTGTTGCCCATTTGCAACCGGATCCAGGCCCTTTAAAAGTGCGCGATCAGTGGACCTACCACGCAAGACTTTACCGCGCGGCTGCTTTTGTGGCAAAGCAAGATAATTTATCAGTTTTGCAACTGGTATCTTTTGGTTGTGGACTA
>JAFQAA010000088.1 GCA_017417005.1 Elusimicrobiaceae bacterium
AAGGGGCTAATACGCCTTATGGTATATTTGAAATTTCTACGGCTACTATAACGGGTGATTTAACTTATAACCAAGTTGGAAATTTAGTGGAAAAAATAGAAAATAACCCACAATTTTTAAGGGTTCATAAGTTATCTTTAAACAGACAAGAAAATGCTCTTGGCAAAATAGCCGTAAAGATAGATGTTTATACAGCATTTTTAGAAGAACATAAAGTCGTATCCAAAAATACAGGGAGGAAATAATGAAAAGAATATTTTCCCTTTATATATTAGTTAATTTTGCACTTTTGCCGTGCTTGGGTTTTGCTCAAGAAAATACTGAGAAAAAAGAGCCTGCTTCTGAACAAACAGAAGCCTCAAAAGAAGAGGGAAGAGTAAAGTTTTCTCCCACAAATAGGCGTGATCCGTTTCTGTCAAGAGATGAAATTTCTACCATAGAAAGAAACCGCAGAGCCGAAATGGAAAGAATAGAAAAAGAAAGGAAAGCTAAAGAAGATGCTTTAATTGCCGCCAGAGATGCCGAAAAAGCCAAAGCGGAAAGAGAAGCCTATTTAAAAGCAAATCCTCATTTGGCTATTATCAGCAAGATAAAGATACAGGGTATGATGGGCGATGAAGTTCAAATAAATAACGATTTTAAAGGGGTCGGTAGTAAAGTTGCCGGGGCAACTATAACAAAAATAACCGGAACAAGAATATACTTTAAGTATAAAGGTAAAGATTTTTCTTTACCCATACCTAAACCTAAAGATTAAGTATAAAGGTTTTGTAAATTTTGTAGAATTTTAAAGAATTAAGAAGTAAAAAAATTAGGAGGAAGTAATGAATAAAAAAATAGCGCTGTTTATGGCTTACGCATTTGCTTTTGGGCAGGTTTTTGCACCCGCATTAGCAAGTGCCCAAGGCAATGACACATCTAATGCAAAAGTAGTTATGTCTAACGATTTGCAGGCCCAAAGTGCCGGTAGATCAAGCCAAGAAACCTCTTTGTATCAAATGGCCGATGATAATGAAGCCTTAAATAAAAGAGTTTCCGTAAATGTTAACAATATGCCTATTGGCACTTTCTTAACAAGTATTGCAAGGCAAACGAAAATTAACTTTATTATGGATGATAACCAATCCAGTGATAAAAAAGTTACGGCATCTTTAAAAGATGTGACAGCAAAAGAAGCTTTGGATACTATTTTAAGAGTGCAAGGTTTAACTTATCAAAGAATCGGCAAAAGCGATAACTATGTTATTACTAAAAGATCAGATGAATTGCCGGATTTGGTAACAAAAGTTTATACTTTAAATTATGTTTCTTTGCAACCGCAATCTAACTTAGCACAAGATTTAAAAAATATTATGCCGGCAGATTCCACTTCTACGGCTTTAGGCAGCTATGGTGGTTCTTCTTCAACTACCAATATTTTTGATTCCGGTTCTTCTTCCAGCGGGCCTGGTTTTACGCTTGGTTCCGGCGGTTCTTCTTCCAGCGGCGGATCCGGCTCTAACGACGGCTCTGCAATTTTGGATGTTATTAAGAGTGTTCTTTCTCCTCAAGGCAGAATTGCCGTTGATGCAAGAACAAATAAATTGATTGTTTCCGATGTGCCGGAAGTTTTCCCGCAAATTGAAGCAATTTTAGCAGAACTTGATGTTAAAGCACCGCAAATTTTGATTGAAGCCCAAATTGTTGAAGTTTCAAAATCAAGTGGTTTTGATGTTGGTTTTAACTGGAATGTTCAAGGGTCCTTTACAGCCGGTTCTACCGATGTTCCTTGGAACTGGGTTAAAAGCGGAACTTCCGGTAATTTCTTAAGATGGTTTGGTACCGATGGAACAGGTAGCGGTGAGGCTTGGGCCAATCTTGATTTTACAAGTTTGTCAGTTGTTTTTAAAGCTTTAATGTCTAATGGTGAAGCAAGAAGTTTAGGTAAACCTAAAGTTATTACAATGAATAACAGCCCGGCAGTTATTACCTCTGCAAGAGAAGCTGCTGTAAGCAATGTTACCAAGAGCACAAACTCTACTTCCGATACCAGCTACAGCGGTGTTGAAAGAAAAACCGTCGGTCTTAAATTAACGGTTACACCTCAGGTTAACAAAGAAGGTTATGTAACTTTAAGCGTTGCTCCTTCTTATTCCGACCTTGTTCCTTCTGAAACAATATCAAAAGATCAAGAATCTTATGATACGGTTACCCGTGCCGTTTCAACCTTAGTCAGAGTAAAAAGTGGCCAAACAGTTGTTTTGGGTGGTTTACTCCAGTCAAGTGAAAAAGAAACTGTTACAAGAGTTCCTTTGCTTGGTCAAATACCTGTGCTTGGTTGGTTATTCTCCAGCAAGACAAAAAGTAAATCAACAACGGATCTTGTTATTTTCTTAACACCTACGGTGCTTTCAGAATAACAATATAAGAAAAAGGGGAAAAGAAGGTAAAATAATATGCCAAAAACACTTGTAGAAATCTTAATAGAACAAGGTAAACTTACACAAGAAAACTTACAAAAGGCGGAGCTTCATTCCAGACAAAATGATTCTTCTTTAATAGAATCTTTGTTAGCCTTGGGTTTTGTTAAAGAAGAAGATGTAGCAATTGCTTCCTCTAAACAATTATCCGTTCCTTATGCAAGTTTTGAAAATGGCATATTAAACTCGGAAAAAGATCAGAATTTAAATGATATTATTGACGAGAAATTTGCAAGGGAAAATTTAGTCTTGCCTCTGTTTATGGAGGAAGACTCCCTTGCAATTGCAGCAATAGATCCTTCCAATGTCCTCTTGCTTGATAATTTAAAGATGATGACAGGGCTTGAAATACAGCCCTTCATCGCGCCAAAATCTCAACTTTTGGCGGCTTTGGATAAGTTTTATTCTAAGAAGGACCAACTATCTGATGTCGTTTCCGAAAAAGTAAACGAACTTAACGAAGTTGAAGATAGTGATTCTTCTTTAGATAATATAGGTTCAGCAGGTGATAAGCTGGACTTGGATAAAGAAACTTTAGTAGGCGGTGCCGGCAGCCACTATGTGCGTATGGTTAACGCCATATTGCGCCAGGCAATGACTGAAAGAGTTTCTGATATTCACTTGGAGTTATTTGATGAAAGGGTTTCTTTGCGTTTCAGAATTGACGGCTCTTTGTATGAAAGAACTCCGCCACCAAGGGAAGCCGTATCGGCGATTATTTCCCGTATTAAAATTTTATCAAGGCTTGATATAGCTGAAAAGCGTTTGCCGCAAGATGGTAGTTTTGCCGTAAAATTTCATAATAGGACAATTGAGCTTCGTGTGTCAGTGTGTCCGACCGTGTTTGGCGAAAAGCTAGTTCTTCGTATTTTGGATAAAGGAACTGGCGACTTAAATATTGATAAACTCGGTTTTGAACCTAGACAGAAAAGGGACTTTTTGGAGGCTTGCGCTATGCCTCACGGCCTTATTTTCTTAACAGGTCCTACCGGTTCCGGTAAAACTACAACCCTTAATGCTGTTTTAACAACAATAAAAACGCCCGAACTTAACTATATGACCCTTGAAGACCCGGTAGAATATAAACTTGCGGGTATTTCTCAGGTGCAGGTTAAACCGCAAATCGGCTTAACTTTTGCGGCAGGTTTAAGATCTTTCTTGCGTCAAGACCCGGATGTAATACTGGTCGGTGAAGTCCGCGACTCTGAAACAGCAGAAAGTTGCCTTAAAGCTGCTATGACAGGCCACTTAGTGCTTTCCACTTTACACACTAACGAGGCTATCGGCGCAATACCCCGTATGATTGATATGGGGGTGGAACCTTTCCTGCTTGCAAGTTCACTGGCCTTAGTTGCAGCCCAGCGTCTTGTGCGCGTTTTGTGTCCGCATTGTAAAGTGCCTTATATTCCCACCCAGGAAGAGCTTGACCTTATTTATAAAGAAGCAATGCTCCCTGAAAGCGATAGACAAACCTGGACTTTCTTTAAACCGGTCGGGTGTCCTAAATGTAATAATATCGGCTATCAGGGCAGAAAGGCTATTTATGAAGTTTTTAAAATTAATGATGCAACAAGAAATACAATTTATAAAACAAAAGATTTAATAGAACTTAGAAAAGCGGCAACTTCCGGTGGTGCTTGGAATTTAAGAGCAAGTGCTTGGCGTAAAGCCGTAAGAGGTATAACCTCTATAGAAGAGGTTATGTCTGTTACAATGTCAGAGGAGTAAGACTATGGCAAAATTTATATATACGGTTAGAGATTTAGAAGGGAAAATTTATAAAGGATCTATTGAGGCTCCAAACAAAAGTCAGGCTATTGACTATCTGCAACAAAAAGGCGTGATGGTTATAGAAGTTTCCCTTGCCGCTACGGCAAAAAGCGGGCTTGGTTCCTTATTTCATAACAAGGTTGCTGTTGGTAATGTTAAGCCGGCAGGCCATGTTTTGGCCTTCTTTGCGGAGCAATTATCTACCCTTATTTCAGGCGGTGTGCCTTTAGTAAGAGCTATAAAACTTTTGGGAGATTTCTCCTCCGATAAATACTTAGGGCCGGTGTTAGTTGCCGTGGCGCGTGATGTTGCCTCCGGAAATACTTTAAACGGCGCTTTGGCAAAATATCCAAAAGTGTTTGATTATACTTGGGTATCTATGGTGCAAGCGGGCGAAGTCGGCGGGCAACTTGCGGAATCTTTAATGCAAATTGCCAATTATGTTAAATCTAACGAAGCCTTAAAAAGTAAAATTATTACGGCTGTAACTTACCCGGGTGTGCTTTTTATTATGGCTATTGGCGTATTAATATATTTCGTTGTGGGTATTGTTCCGACTTTTGCCCAAATATTTTCTGATTTTAACCTTACTCTTCCTGCTTTGACTTTGGCTATTGTTTCAATTTCAACTGCTATAAGAACACACTTGATTTTGATTTTACTTATTGTTGCTTTTTTAATAGGAGCATTTATTTTTGCCATTAGAACTCCGTCAGGTAAAAGAGTTTGGCACAGGTTCCATTTAACCATGCCGATATTTGGCAATTTTATTTCTAATATTTATTATGAAAGAATATTGTCATCTATGTCAACTTTGTTAAACAGCGGTGTCAGTATTATTAATGTCTTAAGCGTTATGGAAAATGCCTTTGCCGGCAATGTCTTAATACAGAATGCCTTGATACAGGCAAGAAAAGATGTTGCAAGCGGTAAAAGCACTTCTGAAGCTTTTAGAAGAACGGCAATGTTCCCGGGCCTTATGACAGAAATGATGATGATGGGTGAAGAATCTGGAAGATTGCCCCACATTCTTACAACTTTGGCAAAATTTTATACAGAACAAATTAACCAGTTTATTGCCCGTTTTTCAGCCTTAATTGACCCTATTTTGATTGTCGGTATCGGTGCGATTATTGCTGTTATCGTGCTTTCAATCTTTATGCCGATATTTAAAATGTCAGAAATCGGCAGTAATATGTAAGGAGAATTGTATGGCTAAAAAAGGTTTTACTTTGATGGAAGTGCTGGTAGTAATTTTAATTGTGGCGGTTATAATATCTTTATATCAAATTACTCATAGAAATGCCCAAATAGTTAGGGCAAATGAAAGGGCTAGGGCAATGTTTGTTGAGTTTACCAATGCTGCAAGATTGTTTAATGAAATGTATCCGGCAACAAAGGTCTATGGTGGTTTTGGGGATACCAATGCTCAAAGTTTAGGTTATCTTGACCCTTGCAATTTATTTTTGGGATATTTCGCTGACCAAGAAGTGCAAGATAATATACAATCTTATGCTCTAAGGCCTCAAGATTGGGGGTTGAATAGTGCAGGGGCTTGCGGTAATGGGCTTCAATATGAAGGCTATACTTTTGTTTTGTGTAATCCCAGTTTTGATTCTGATGCCCCTCAGCCTAATTTAGCAGCAGGAATGTGCCATGATGCGCAAGCCGGAAATACGCCAAAATTTGCTGTTATGATAAACCCAGCTAATTTAACTTATTCTAAATATGCCGGCAGATATGCTTGGATGACAAGTGGCTATGAAATGGGTAATAACTATAATTAAGGAGTTTTATATGAATAAGAAGGCTTTTACTTTAATGGAATTAATGGTAGTTGTTTTAATTATTGCTATACTTGCAGCCATTGCTTTGCCTTTATACCACAATGCAATTGATAATCAAAATAATGCAAGAGCAAAAGCAATTTTGGAAATTATAAATGGCGGTATGGTGCGTTTTAACAGAGAATATCCCAATGTTACGATTCCTCGTGATGCGGATGTTTATGTTTCAAACCCTGCAGCAAATACTGCTTGCACTTATTCAGGGGAAAATAATTTGTCTGCTGCTAATTTTATTGTGCAAATGGTTGCGTGTGGTTATATTCCAAGGCAAAATTATGGCACGGCTACCCATGTGGAAGGGGATGGTGCTTTAGATTATAGATTTGTTTTACAAGACCCTTCAAGCCCAGTGTATGGCTCTGGTTTTGTTTATATGGAGCCTAAGCCTGATGCTAATGTCGGTTCAAGATATTGTATGGCTAATAATAATAATTGCAACTATAAAGCGGGTATCGGCCGAAATGGAAGAGCCATAGATCCCTATAACCAATAAGGAGTTTTTATGAATAGAAATAAAAAAGGTTTTACTTTAATGGAAGTTATGGTAGTGGTTTTAATTATTGCTATTTTGGCGGCCCTTTCCATACCAAATGTTATCGGTTATGCAAGAGATGCTAGAAATGATAGAGCAAAAGCCACTTTATATACAATAGCACAAGGATATAAAAATTTTAGAAATGAGTTTCCTTGGGCTACTATTAGCACTTTAGGACCTTTACAAAACATTACTTTAAATGGCAATGATTGTGGCGGTGTTGGTGGATCTCTTGCTACTTTAACAGGAAGTAATCCGGTTGTTAGTTATCAAGATTTAATAAAATGTTCTTATCTTGATAACATCAATTATGGAGGGCTTAGATACAATTTTTATTTAGGCAATGGTGGCAATGCTTGCAATGCTTGTATGTCGGGAATTCCTGCTACGCAAATTGCAAATATGGTTCAGCCAATATTGGCTTGTATGATCGGTAATGACGGCGGCGGGTATAATGGAAATTATTGCGCCCTTATTGATGCAAATAATACTTTATACGAAACTCCCGTAGCAGAAGACTAAGAGAAGATTTTAAGGAGATTTGATTATGTCAAAACAAATTAACAAAAAAGGTTTTACCTTAGCAGAAGCATTAATTGCTATGCTTTTGGTTGCCGTTATGGCAGCAGGTATAATTACGGCCCTTATGGCAACAAAAAGGGCCATAGTTGCCCCAAGCAATAGAGAGGAAATGATTATGGCAATAGAAAGAGCCTCCTCTTTAATACAAACAGGCAACTTGCCAAGTACCTGTGGTATAACAGATCCTTTGGCAGCAACACCTACAGCAACTTGTGATTTTGGTTCTAATCCTGTTCAACTTACCGGTTGTCACAATATTAATTGTTTAAGGCCAAGATCTTGCCAAGGGACAAGCGATTATTTTTATTATAGCGTAATAGATTATACCGGTGGAAATAATGAGCAAGAGCAAAAAATTATTACTTTTAGAATACAATGCGAGGGTCAAACTATATGAGAAATAATAAAGGTTTTACTTTAATGGAACTTGTTGCCGCTATTTTTATAGGCGGTATGGTAACAGCAGCCCTTGTTTTAATATGGAAGACGGCTTCCACCCAAACAAGCCAAGGGCAAAGGCAAACTATTATTCGCAATCAGGTTTCTAATTTCCAACGCCAACTTTATAGAGATTTTTATGCCGCAGATATGATTACTTATCCTAATGCCACAAACAATGGTGGTTCGGTTCTTTTAGCCGGTCTTAAAAAAGCAAAACGCATAAATAATACACAATTTGAAGTTTTGCGTTATGCTCCGCAAGGACCTACAAAATATTTTGTTTATTGTTATGACAATGCCGTCGGTGTGATAAGAAGGCTTGAAAGTAATGTCCCTTATGATCCGGATAACCCTATTGCTAATATTAGTGATTTTGGTTCAGGTTTGTTAAATTCTTGCCAAAGCGATGGTATAGTCGTTTTATATAATTTTAATTTATGCAGTGCAACGCTTAATGTTGCTTCTGATTATATATATAATTGAAAATATAAATTAATAAGTAA
>JAFQAA010000011.1 GCA_017417005.1 Elusimicrobiaceae bacterium
AGCTTTTGTTGACGGCCTTGCCTCCGATAACCCTGCTCCTGGCGGCGGGGCTGCAAGTGCAATTTGCGCTTCAACCGGCACGGCCCTTGCTATGATGGCGCTTTCAATAACTCTTAAAAATAAAGATTTATCTAAAGAAACAAAACTGACTTTAAAAAAATCTTTAGATAATCTTTATAATTTAAAAGAAGCTCTTTTAGAAAATGCAAAAGCCGATGCCAAAGCCTATGAGCAGGTTGTAAGTGCGCGCAAATTGCCTAAAACCAGCAAAGAACGCCCTATTTTTTTACAGGCAGCTTTAAAGGAAGCTGCCCTTGTGCCAACAAAATGCGCCCAGGATACTATTAAAGTAATAGAAGAAGTGGGGAAAATTGAAAATAAAATTTCAAAAGCTATTTTATCCGATGTAAACTGCGCAAAAGAAATCTTAAAAACAGCCCTTATTTGTTGCACGGAAAATATAAAAGCAAATCAAATTTATATTAAAGATGAGGCCTTTAAGGCAGATCTTGAAAAAACACTTACTTTTATTAGCAAATTTTGCTAAACTTAGCTTATGGAACAAACTAAAGAAGAAACCTTATCTATTCTATTGCCCAAGGCAACGCCAGCGGCAATTAAATGGCTTGCTTTAACAAGACAAAATATAAATAATATTAAAGAAGAAATTGCCTCTTTAAAAATAAAACTTTCTTTAAGCGAAAGTTTTGAAGCAGATAATATTTTGGCCGATATTTTGCTTGGTCTAACTTCTTTAGAAGCGGCAAAACGCAAAATTGAGGTTTTAAAATCGCGCCAAGCCCTTGGCGAAATTTGCCAAATACTTTTTTTAGATGAAGAATACGCAAAACTACTTTTAAAAACCTATGCCACGCCTTTATCAAAAACTTTATTTATTCAAGCTTGCGATGAATTAAACCCCGATTTTGAGTTAAAAAAAGATTCTTCTGCCTTGTCAGATATTATAGATACTTTGCTTGACAAGGCAAAAAAACAAGAGGAAGCTTTTTTAGCTACTTTAGAACAAGAAAAAATTTTCTTAGAAACTTTATTAAAAGAAAAATTAATTAATAAGGCTTCTTATTTAGATTTATCAGATTTATTTTTTAACCAAAACTCTCTTAGCCTTAAACAAGAGTGGGAAAAACTTTTTAAAGAGTTAAAAACTATTTATGATAATAAAACCTTAAATGCCGAGCTTTGCTTAAACACTTTAAAAGGTAATATTACCCCAAAAGAAGCAAAAGAAATAACTAAACTTGGCAAGGTTTTAAATAAACCTCTTTTAGCAACTGATTTACAACGCTTATACCTTAAATATGCCCCCATTAAAAGTGCTGAGGAAATTTTAACAACTTTACAAACTTTGCTTAAAAAATTTGATTATGTTTATTTACCTGAAGAAAATTTATCCTTAGCTGTAAAAGTTATGCTTGAAGCAAGCGAACAAAACTTAATAAATGCAGAAAATACAGCCTCTTATAATAAAGGCAAAATCTTATTTTTAAGGGCACTTTGCTCCAATAAATTTTTTGCTTCTTTTGCCAGAGAACTTACCCTTAGGTTTTACGGCAAAATATCCGTGCAAGATTTATCTTTGCTTTTGCAAAATATTACAGCCCGCCTGCCCGGCGGCACTTGCAAGGAAAATGCCGATATCGGCCTAAAAGTTTTGCTTGGCAAGTTAACCTTTAAAGAGGCCAGCGCACAGGCAAATTTTTTATTTGATAAAAGAAAAAAAATGTTTTCCAATAATTTTGAACAAGAAGCCTTAAACACCTATCTGGGAACAAAAAGTAAAGAAGAAGTTTTAAATTTTTTCCATACAACTTTGAGCCAATATGATTTTTGGCAGAAAGATAATTCAAAATATTGTTTTGCTTTGACGATCTTAATTTCCCAGCTAAACGGAAATATTAGTGAAGAATGGGAAATAACAGCTTTAAAATTGTTGCAAGAAGGCGCCCCGGAAGCAAGCGTAGAAATTATTTTAAAAGAATTGAGCAATCAAATTATAAGTAGTTTTGAAATTCTTAATTCTTATAGAGATTTCTATACCCAAACTTCCAATCATAAAGAAGCTGCTTTAAGGGTTGTAAATAAGTTTAATTAAAAATAAAAAGATTTTTTAGTAATAATTTGCTAGACTATCTTTGTATAAGAAAAAATTACTTGGGATATTTTATAGAGGGATATTTTTATGAGATACTGGGTTTACATAAATGATAATGTTATAGAAAAACCCTTTGAAGAAGGGGAACTATCTTTAATACCGGGCTTTAACGGAGATACTTTAGTATGTAAAGAAACACTTGCCGAAGGGGAAACTCAAGAATGGGTTCCGGCAAGATTATTAATAGAGGCTTATAAACGCCCTGTGCCGCCACCACCGCCAACCAAACAAGTTATTGATAAATTTAAAGAAGATACTGCCGTAAAAGAGTCAAAAAAGACTATTCTTTCAAGCAATATTTTTGGCACCTCAACTGATAATAATGAAATTTCTTTAAACGGAAAAACTGCCTATAATGTAGCAGAAGATGCAAAAACAAACTTTACCCAGACAGAAGCAATTTTTCCGCAAGAAAAAGAAGCTTTTGAAGAAGATTCTTTTTCAGAACCGCCCACAGAATTTGTTTCTGTAGATGATGTTAAAGAAGCCGATCTTGATAATCACTCTTCTAGTGAAGATCAAAGCGAGGAAGAAATTTTAAAAACAGCGATCAGAACTTTAATCTCTAACAAAAACACAAAAAAAGAAAACCAAACTTTACAGGCAATAGATATCGCCCATAATAGAAATATTGACCTTTCCGATAAGGAAGAAGAAGCACCGCAAACTTCCTCCACACAAGAAACAGAGCAAAAATCAGCGGAAATAAAAAATTTAGCCAATACAGAATTAACCCTTATGGGAGAAAGTAAAACGGGTATAAATCACTTGTTTGATATTGAAATAAAAGAGCCCCAAGCGCAAACAAAACCAGAACCAGAACCCGAATCTAAACCAGAGCAAAAATTACAAGAAGAAAATAAAACCGAACCTACAAACGAGCCTCTTAGTGAAGAGGAATTTATGCCGGAAGAAGAAATTTCTTTGGAAGACGATGACTTTATTGTTGCAGACTTAAACCAAAATAAAGATAATGTTGTTACTACCCAAGAAGAACCTTCCGCTAGAGAACAAGAAGTTTTAAAAGAAATTATTGAAGACGAAAAAGAAGCTTTACAGGAAGAGGAAAAAGAACTTGAGGAAGCCTTTACAACTTCGCCTGCTTTAATAGCAGATTTGCCGCAAGAACATAAAATTGAGCAGGAAAATTTGCAAGAAACTAATAATATCCTTGAAATAAATGAAGGGGTAAAACCTGCAGAAGATATTCCGACTACTTTAGAAGAATTGACAGGGAAATTTCCTTTGCAACAAGAAAAACAGACAAATACCCAAGAAAATAAAGAAGAGGGTTTTATACCGGCGGAAGTCCACCCGGATATCATTGTTGAAGAAGTTAAAAGTGAAGAGGTTAAAGAGCCTTCTGCTAAAGAACAACCTAAACAGGAAGAGCCCGAAGCTCAACTTGATAAAGATAATTTCTTAACAACTTTCTCTTCTGATATAGAAACGGTCTTTTTAGATCAGCCGACAGCCTTTATTTCTGATTATATTCCACCGGAAGAAACAAAAGAAGGTGAAGAAGAAGACGCCGCACAAAAAGATGCAAAAGAAGAAATTTTGGATATTAAGTCAAGCCAAGGGCAGCATCAAGTATCTATGCAAAATGTTAAACGCGTTAAACCTGCCGCAATAAAAACCGTTCCTATGGTAGAAGGCGAACAGGTGGATCCTTTCTCTAAAACTCAATATAGAAATATTGAAATGGCCGAAGAAGCAAGATCTCAAATTGAAAAGAAAAATAATATGATGAACCTTGCTAATGCTTTTGGCTTACTTCTTATCTTTTTTGTTATGGTTATAGGCTTTCTTGGTTTAATTGCCCAAGTCGGTATTATGCCAAAGGCTTTTAGCCCGATACATGCTTTATTTACAAAAGACGATACTAAAGACAATAAAAAAGCGGGCAATAATCAATTAACTCCTGAGGAACTTGCTTTAAGAGACCTTAAAGAAGCAGAAACCTTGCGTATAAACAAGATTATTTCTGAAGTAAAAAATTATAAACTTATAGAAGGAATAACCTTGGAAGAAAAAATTAAATTATTACATCCCAATGTTTTTAACTCGCTTAAATGGGAAGCTTCGCAGTTGCCATCGGATTTAACTTATTATTCCGTTAATGTGTCATCTCCTACTAATCCGGAAGGTTATGCCCAGGTTAATTACCGCTTCAATTATAATACCGTCACCTATAATGTTGAAGCAACAACCTCAGAAGCAAATAATGTTATGGTTACCCCTTATAGACCGGCACAGGCGCAACCTAAAAAATAAAAAATTACAGCAGTAAAAAATCCCGTTTGTAAATTTTACAGACGGGATTTTTTTATGGTTAATTAGTTTTCTTATTTTATATTATCTTGCACGATTGTAATTAAAGCATGGACAATTTTATTCATTAAGTCCAAACTTGCCCACTCAAAAGGGCCGTGTGGTGTAGAATAACCGGCATCAATATTGGGAGTAGCAAGCCCCATAAAAGAAAGCCTTGCGCCATCTGTTCCGCCTCTAATTGGTTCGCCGGAAGGTTTTAGGCCGTTATCTTTAAAGGCTTTTCTTGCAAGTTCCACAATTTTTGGGTTCTTTTCAATAACTTCAGCCATATTTTGATACTGCTGTTTTACCTCAACTTTTAAAGTGGCTGTCGGGTATTTCTTTTGGACTTTAGCCACAATTTCTTTAACAAGATTAATTTTTTCTTCAAGCCCTTTTTTGGTAAAATCACGAACGGCAGCTTTTAAAGTTGCTTTTTCAAAATCAGCTTTTAAATCATTAAAACAGACAAAGCCTTCATAACCGCTGGTGGTTTCGGGCAACATAGTTTCCGGCCAGGCAGCCACGATATCGCTTGCAATTCTAACAGGGTTTTGCATAACGCCTTTTGCATAACCGGTATGAGCCAAAACACCTGTAATATCAATAGTAATACCGGCTGCATTAAAGTTTTCATAAACAATACCTTCGCCACATTGGCCGTCAAGAGTGTAAGCAAAATCTGCCCCAAAAGCCTTAACATTAAATTTATCGGAACCTTTGCCGATTTCTTCATCCGGTGTAAAGGCAATTCTTATTTTGCCGTGTTTAACTTCCGGGTGTTCCATAAGATATTTTGCTAAAGCCATAATTATAACAATGCCGCCTTTATCATCGGTGCCAAGCAAGGTATCCCCGCTAGAAGTAATAATATCGTGGCCAATAACGCTGTTTAAAGCGGGGCAATTTTTGGGGCTTATTATAACATTATGTTTTTTACTTACAATAATATCGCCGCCTTGATAGTTCTTGTGAACTTGCGGCATAACTTTGCGCCCGATAGTAAAACCCGGGTAAGTATCCATATGCGCCAAAAAACCGATAACCGGCACTTTTCTATCAATATTAGCCGGAATAGTTGCAAACAAATAGCCATTTTCATCAATAGAGACTTCTTTAATACCGATATTCCTTAAATCTTGTTCTAAAACTTTTGCAAGTTCAAGTTGTCCCGGGGTGCTGGGGCAAGTTTCTTTATCAAACTCGCTACCGGATTCAATTTGAACATATTTTGTTAAAGAAGTTAAAAGTTCTTCTTTAAAATTTTCCATATACCCTCCTACTAAAAACGATATAAATATATTATAATATATATGTATGAAGAAATTTAAACTTTTTTTATTTTTAACTTTTTCTATTATTTTTGCTTGCTCTTGTGCTTCTGTCAAAAATATACAAGAACAAATGGTAAATTGCAAATATTCTCTTGCCGGCGTAGCTACCGAAGATGTAAGTTTAACTAATTTAACTTTATCAGTAGGGGTTTTAATAACAAATAACAGCAAAACAACACCGGCAAAAGTTAATCGTTTTCAAGGTAAGTTATATTTAAACGGCCAAGATATTGCCGATATTGCTTTTGGCGCCCTGGAAGTTGAGCCGATGCAAAGCCAAATTGGCAAAGCACAAGTTGTTGTGCCTTTTGAAAAACTTGGCAAAAACATTGCAGGCCTGGTTGCCACAAATAGTATAGCGCTTAGATATAAAATAGCGGGGAATATCTATTTTGATACTCCGCTTGGTCAATTACCTTTTCCTGTTGCAATTGAGCAGCAGTTAAAATAAAAACTAAATTTAAGTAAAAGATTTTATTTTATAAAAATAAATGGAGGGCATTGTTAATGTCTCAAGGAACAAATACGCAAGACATCAGCGATATTATCAACAAATGGAAAAAAGTAGAAGGCAGCCTTGTTATGATGCTGCATTCTGTGCAGAGCCGGCTGGGTTATGTGCCCCGCTGGGCAGCTATGGAAATATCTAAACAAACAGGTATTTCTTTAGCAAAGATATATGAAGTTTTAACCTTCTATAGCTTTTTTAAATTAACAAAACCGGCAAAGTATCAAATTAATGTATGTATCGGAACGGCTTGTTATCTTAAAGGCGCCCCTGAGCTTTTAAAAGCTATTGAACAATACACAGGTCTAAAAGACGGGCAAACTTCCGAAGACGGCAAATTTTCCGTTATGGGTTTAAGATGTATCGGTTGTTGCGGGCTTGCGCCTGTTATTTCCGTAAATGGCAAAATTCACGGCCAACTTAAAGCCGGCGATATTAAAACCATTTTAGACGAGGCTACTAAGGGAGAATAAATTTTATGGCAAAATTGATTAATGATATAAAAGAAAAATTTAATAAACAATATGCCAATATTGACAAGCGCATCGTTGTATGCGGCGGAACAGGTTGTATTGCCGGCGGTTCCCAGCAAGTTTATGAGGCCTTCCAAAAAGAATATAAAAAGAGAGGGCTTTCTTATACCATAGAAATTACCGACGGCTGCCGCGAACATTCAACTTATATTTCTAAAAGCGGTTGCCAAGGTTTCTGCGCCCAAGGGCCGCTTGTAAGCGTTGGCGATATTTTTTATACAAAAGTTAAAGTTGAAGATGTAGAAGAAATTGTAGAAAAAACCGTTATGAAAGGGGAAGTTATTGACCGCCTTTTATATGTTAACCCTACCGATCAAAAACATTGCAAAACTTTAAAAGATATTCCTTTCTATCAAAAACAACACCGCATCTTACTTGCCGACTGCGGTAAAATTAACCCCGAAGATATTAACGAATATATCGCCCATGGCGGTTATCAAGGCCTTGCTAATGCTTTAGAAAAAGGCCAGCAATTTGTTATTGACGAAATGAAAACAAGCGGTCTTCGCGGCCGCGGCGGTGCAGGGTTTCCTACCTGGCTTAAATGGGATTTAACAAGAAAACCTCAAAGCAAAGTTAAATATATGATTTGCAACGGCGACGAGGGCGACCCGGGTGCTTATATGGACCGCTCGCTCTTGGAAGGCAACCCGCACTCTGTTGTTGAAGGTATGATTATAGCAGGGTTTGCTATTGGCGCAACCCGTGGTTTCTTTTATATCCGCGCCGAATATCCTTTAGCCATTGAACGCGTGCAAAAAGCAATTGATGCCTGCTACAAAAAAGGCCTTTTGGGTAAAAATATTTTAGGCAGCGGTTTTGATTATGATTTGGAAATCCGCTTTGGTGCAGGCGCTTTTGTTTGCGGCGAAGAAACCGCCCTTATTACCTCTATTGAAGGTAATAGAGGAACTCCCAGACCTAAACCGCCTTTCCCGGCTGTTAAAGGTTTATGGGGTAAACCGACCTCTATTAACAATGTTGAAACTTTAGCCAATGTCCCTTATATTATGACAAAGGGTGGTGCTTGGTATGCTTCAATGGGTTCTGGCAAATCAACCGGAACAAAAGTTTTTGCTATGACGGGTAAAGTTAAAAATACCGGTCTTATTGAAGTACCTTTAGGCATCAGCGTTAAAGAAGTTGTCTATGATATCGGTGGCGGTCCTTTGCACGGCGATAAAGTTAAAGCCGTTCAAACCGGCGGCCCTTCCGGCGGTGTTATTGACGGAGACCACTTCCATATGCCTATTACCTATGAATCTTTGCAGGAAATTGGCTCTATTATGGGTTCAGGTGGGCTTATCGTTATGGACGAAACAGATTGTATGGTAGATATTGCCAAATTCTACCTTGAGTTCTGCGTTGATGAATCTTGCGGTAAATGCGCCCCGTGCCGTATTGGCGGATATCAATTACTCGGTTATTTAAATAAAATTACCGATGGAACCGCAAAAGAAGAAGATTTAAAGAAAATTGAAGAAATTGCAACAGCTATGAAAAGAGCCTCCCTTTGTGCTTTAGGCCAAACAGCACCAAACCCGGTTCTTTCCACTTTAAAATTCTTTAGACACGAATACGATGAACACATTAAAGATAAACGCTGCCATACCGGCAAATGTAAAAACTTGGCAAGATTTGAAATTACCGATAAATGCGTCGGTTGCGGTATGTGTAAAAAAGCTTGCCCCGTTGGTGCAATTTCTGGCGAAATAAGACAGAAACATGTAATTGACCAATCTAAATGTATTAAATGCGGACAATGCTTTAATACTTGCAAACTTCATGCAATTATCAAAGGATAGGAAATTTTATGATTAAAGCAAAAATAAACGGAAAAGATATTGAAGTAAAAGAAGGCACTTCCATTTTAGAAGCCGCACGCCAAGCAAATGTAAACATCCCTACACTTTGCAAACACGAAGACCTTGAAGCAACCGGCGGTTGCGGGCTTTGTATCGTAAAAGTTAAAGGCTCAAACAAAATTTTGCGTGCCTGCACAACTGAAATTACCGAAGGTATGGAAGTTATTACCCACGACCCGGAAATCGTGGCAGTCCGCAGAAGCGTGCTTGAACTTATTATGTCCAACCACCCTAAAGACTGCTTAACTTGCCCAAGAAACCAAAATTGCGAACTTCAAAGACTTGCGGCCGAATTTAGTATTAGAGAAAATAACTTCCCTAATATTTTAAACAGCCACAAACACAAAAAAGATAACAGCGCAAAAGGTATTTGCATTGATACTTCCAAATGTATCCAATGCGGCAGATGCGTACAGGTTTGCCAAAAAGTGCAAGATGTTTGGGCTTTATCTTTCTTAAAGAGAGGTATTAAAACCTATTTATCAGCAGCAGGCGATATTGATTTAAAAGATTCCCCTTGCGTAAACTGCGGTCAATGCTCTGCCCACTGCCCTGTTGGTGCTATCGTTGAACAAGACGAAACAAAAGAAGTTTGGAACGCCCTTGCTGATGAAAAGAAATATTGCGTCGTTCAATTTGCCCCGGCCGTTCGCGTGGCAA
>JAFQAA010000089.1 GCA_017417005.1 Elusimicrobiaceae bacterium
AGTGTCTGTCTGTCTGTCTGTCTGTCTAGGCAAGATATAATACAGGCATTATTTAAAATGCTATTTTGTAAATTCATATTTCTAGTTAAGACTATTGCCATATCAGCGCGCCCTTTCTAAATTGATTATATTTTATCTTACCTTTTATCTTAATTTTGTGTCAACTTTTTCTTGCCAAAATAACACTGATCTGTTAAAGCATAAAGCAAGTAGGTTTTTATTATTTCTATAGAAAACAAAAAAGATAAACAGGCAAAACTAAAAAAGTATTCTTCCCCGTAGGTTAAATTGGGAAAAAAATAATTTTTCACTAAATTAAACAAATTTATACAAGGTAAAAATGTAAAATCTTTATAAACGAACAAGCAAAACAAACACTGCACTAACGATATAAACCAAACTATTCTCTGCCTAAGCAAAATAAGAATGCTTTGTGCAAAATAAATTGCAAACATTGCAACACAAACTTTAGTTATAAAATAGCTGTAGTTTAGCCCCATATATCTAAGCATTAAAAAATTTCTTATACAGCCACACAAACAAAAAGCGAGTATAAGATACAACAAGTTATCTATTTTAGATAAATAATCAAAAATATTCTTTCTCATTTATTTATACTCAAATTTTTTTGATTTTCTTTGCGGACAAGAGCACTATTAATTAAAATATCCAACACTTGCGGATATTCCTTTGAACTTGCCGCCATAAGTTGCGGAAAAAGACTTGTTAAAGACATACCGGGCAAAGTATTTATCTCAGAAAAATAAAATTCGCCGTCTTGAGAAACTAAAAAATCTACCCTTGCAAGGCCTTTACCTTGTAAAGCCTTAAAAACTTCATAACTTGCTTTACGCATTTTATCTTGCAGAGATTCTTCTAGCGGGGCGGGTATAAACATATCGCAACCGCCTGCTATATTATACTTGGCATCATAATCAAAAAAGGCATTATTTGCGCTTTTAAGTTCACCGCAAAGAGAGGTGTGTATTTCCCCTTGATAATCGCCAATAACCGCGCAAAAAACTTCTCTAGCTTTATCTATACCCTTTTCTATAAGTAAAACCTCATCATATTTAAAAGCTTCTTTTATTGCTTTTTCAAGATCTTCTTTTTTATCAACTCTACTAACCCCGATAGAAGAACCAAGAGAAACCGGTTTTACAAATAAAGGATACCCAAGCTGTTTAGCAGCTTCCTGTAAAAGAGATAAATCATATTTACCTGACTTTTTTAATTTGATATAGGGAACTATCGGCACCCCATAAAAAGAAGCCATTAACTTTGAAATTTCTTTATTTATCCCCATAGCGCTTGTTAAAACACCACAACCGACATAGGCGACATCTAAAATTTCAAACAAACCTTGTATCGTGCCGTCTTCGCCCATAGCGCCGTGCAAAACAGGGAAAAAGACATCAACTTTTATCTGCTGGCCGTCTTTAGTATAAAGGTTAGCCTCTTTTGAAATAATTGGTGAAACAGGCTTATCCTCCGAGGATAGTTTTGTAGAGCATTCTTTTTGCAAATACCATAAGCCTTGTTTATCAATAAAAATTTTTAAAACTTCGTATTTTTTGGCAAGGATATCACAAACATCTTTAGCAGAGTGGACTGACACCTCGTGTTCTGTTGATTTACCGCCGTAAACAACAGCTACTTTAATTTTTTGCATTATAAAAACTTCCTATATATAAAAATTATTCTTTAAAAAGCGACCATTTTATTCTGTAAAATACACTTTTTGTTTTTCCAAGAAAATCGGAATATTCTTCCCCTTCTCTAATAGAAGCCTTGCGCGGAATATGCGCCCTTACGGAATGATCCGTAACCAAAGTATCTTCTGTTTGTTTAGCCTCTTGTACTGGGGAAAGTTTAATATGTTCTGTTGTGCCTTGGGTTTGAGGCGCGCTAAGATCCTGCACTTCAATATTTTCTTTAGCGCCGAAAATCTTGCTTAAATCCAACATTTGATTAGAGGTTTTATCCCCTGTTTCAAGGGTTGAAGCATCGGCAAAAGTTTCTTCCTCGCCATCTTCCATATCAGGTAAAATTTCTTCAAAAAGGGCATCCCTTTTAGTATTGGTAATCATAACGGGATTAGCCGCACTAAAAGTTGATTTTTCCGTTTTCTGTGCTTCTTCTTTTATAGTTTTAGGTGTTTCCTTTTTATTTTGAAGCAAAGATTCTTCCTTATTATTTTTTACTTCGGAAGGTAAAGTTTCTTCTTTTTTAACTTCGGAAATTGTGGGCGGCTCCGTATAAGTTTGTGTAAAAGTATCCGTCCGTGTTTCTTCTTTATTTGTAGTTTTTAGCTTATTTAAAAGAGAAGGTGACGGCGGAAGTGGTTTAGAAGTTTTAACAGATGCCTGTTTGCTAATATTTTTCTTAGTAGCAGCTGCTTTAGCCTTTTCCTCTTTTAAAGCGGTAATATCTTGTTTTAATCTCGTAATTAAATCATCATTTTGGCTAATCTTGGTTTTAAGAGTATTTAAAGCCTGGTGTGCCTGATTACCGTCATCAGTTAAATTTTTTATTTCAACGCGGGTTTTATCAAGTTGCTCGGCAAGGGTTTTCTTTTCTTCTTTTATCCTTGTTAACTGCATTGTTAAAGCAGCAGCTTTTGCTTTTACTAAAGAAGTTGCCTGGGCATTTTGCTGATATTTGGCAACCTGTTCTTCCAAATCTTTTGCATGCAAAGATAAAGTATTATATTCTTCTTCAAGAGTAAACTTTTCTTCTTGGGCTTTTTTAAGTTTTGCATTATCTGTTTTAAAAGCCTCAATTTCCTGCACTTGTTTTGCAAATTTTTCGGAAAGTTCTTTAAGCTTTGCTTCCAAAGCAGAAATTTTTGTTTCATATTCTTTGCGGATTTTAACAATACCATTTTCAAACTCAATAGTTTTAAAGTTTTCCGCTTTTTCAAGTTCTTCTTTAAGAGATAAAATTTCTTTTGCCTGCTCGGCAGATTTTTTAAGAGCGGCCATTTTTTGTTCGCGCGCTGCTTTAACCTGCGCCGTAAGGGCCACATTAACTGCTTTAAGTTTGGAAACTTTTTCTTCAAGCTGAAGTCTGGCGGTTTTTTCTTCTTGTAATTCTTTTTGTAAACTTGCAAGAGAATTTTGCAAACTTTCAATTTGTTTTGCCTGCTCGTCCATTTTGTTTTGCAAGGCTTCCTTTTGGGAAATCAATTCATTATATTTTCTTTCAAGGGTGCTAAATTCTTCTTTTTTAGAATCGGATTCTTCTTGTAATTGGGAAATTAAAACACTACCTTGGTTTGCTTTATCTTGTGCTTTAAATAATTGTTCCTTTAAAGAGGTAAGTTCCTGGGAAATAAAAGTTTTGCTTTCCCCCTCTTTAGCCTTATAAGCCGCTTGTAAACGGGCGATTTTGCTTTTAAGGGAAGAAACGCTTTCTTCCTCATTTTTCAATTTTTCCTGTGCACCGGCAAGTTTATTTTCCAAAGCAGCAATTTGTTTTTGGGCTTCTTCTTTTAACTCTTTTGTTTGTTCTTCTGCTTTAGCCTTAAAGGAAGCAAGCATTTTATTTTTTTCTTCCACCTGGGCAAGCAAAGCAATTTTTTGGGCAAGAGTATTTTTTAATTCTTCTTGAAGAGCATTTTTTTGCAAATCAAACATCTGCTTATCTGAACCTTGGGAATCTAAAGCCTTATATTTGTCTTGCAAAACTTCATAATCTTTTTTAAGGGTTTCTATTTGGCTTAAATATTGTGTATTTGTTTTTAAAACTTCTTCTTTTGAAGTTAACAAAGTGGCAACCTGGTCTTGCAAGGCTTGTTTTTGCTGCTCGGCTTGGGACAGGCGCAAAGCCAAATCTTGATATTCCAAATTTTTGTTTCTAAATTTATTTTGTTCTTCTTGCAAGGTTTTTTGCAAAGCAGAAATTTCCCTTAAATTTGCTTCTTTAAGCAAAGAGGCTTGAGCTGAAGGTACTTGTTCATTATTTTCAAGTTCTTTAAGGGCTTGTTTAAAGGAATCTATTTGCATTTGCAAGGTTTTAATAAAACCTTCCTGCTGACGACAAACAGCCAAAGTTTGTTTTGCTTGGGTAGCAATTTCAGCTGCTTTTTGCGCCTCTTGCTGATAGTTATTTTCAAGCAATTTAAGTTGTTCGTCTTTAATTAAATTTATTTCCTGCTCGTATTTATTTTTTAAGTTAAAAAGGGTTTCAAGGTGCTCTTGGGCTTTTGCAAGAAGAGCAGCTTTTGAGCCTTGGGTTTTGGCAAGAGATGTTTCCAAAAATAAAATATTTTCTCTTAAAGAACCGGCAAGGCCTGCTTCGTTTTTAGAGGCAAGCAAAGCCTGATTAAGTTGGCTTTGAAGTGTGGCAATTTGCCCTTGATATAAATCTTTATCTCCGGTAATTGCTTTTTGCCTAAAATCTTCAAGTTGATTTTGCAAAGCAAAAGTTTGGGCTTCTTGTTGCTTAAATTTATCTTCTGTTTTAGCTAGGTCAAAACGCAGGGCCATTATTTGACGGGTCTGCTCGGCAGAGGCTTTAAAAGAATCCAGTTTTTCTTGTCTTATTTTAGCAATTTCTTCTTCTAGGATCTTTTTTTCTTCCTGGGCTAAACTCAGTTGCTGTTCCAGGCGATTTAATTTTAAATCACCGCCACTAGAGGCTTCTTGAAATTGGTTTATCTGCATACGCAAAGCCAAAAGTTCTTTTGTTTGCTCGGCAGATTTTCTTAAAGATTCTAGTTTTTCGCTTTTTGCGCGTTTAACTTCGCTGTTTAAGGCAAGGTTAATTGCTTTTAAGCGGGAGGTTTTTTCCCTAAGTCTTGCAATTAAATTTTGGTCTTGGCGAACAAGGCCCTCTTCATATTCAAGGCGCGCTTTAACAATATTATCAAGACTGCCTTTTAAAGTATCTATCGTATTAGAAATACTACTAAAAAATTCGTCATTTGCTTTTATTGAAGAAACATAACTTGCCGGCGCAGGTTGTTATTCAAAAAGTTCAGAAGGTAAAGAAGAAAAACTTTGTTCTTTTGTAGTATCTTCAATTTGGCTTTGGATATCCGCTATTTTTGTTTCAAGTTCTTTTATATTTTCATCTTTATCTTTTTGTAAATCAATATTAAAATCTTTTGTATTCTCAGTTTTAGGAGCAGGGGCGGCTTTTATTGCCGTTAAGGTTTTTTCTAAAGGGTTATCGTTTGCCGCAACAAAAGCATCAATATCAAAATCGTCAGTAAAAGGGAAAGCCTCCTCCAAAAACTGCTGTTTTGGCCTGGGCGAGATTGTTGCTTCCTCTTTAGAAAGAGAATCTAAAAAAGCCTGAGCATCGGGCTGATAGTTATTATTTTCCTGTTCCATAAAACCACTCAATTATTCTTTATCAATAAGTTCAAGTTCTTTAATTAAACCTTGCAAAGTCGGCTGCAAATTGTTTATATATTCATTTTCAAAAGAAGTCAGTCTTTGTTCCAAAGCGGCAATAGTATTTTTTGTATCGTTTAATTGCTTTTCCTGCAAAAGTTTAATTTCTTCAAGTTTATAATGAAGTTCTTTTATTTTTTCCTGCAAGGCGATAATATCCCTAACTTCCGGCGTTGTGGCCGAAGTAGAAAAAATACGCTTTGCATCTTTTGCGGCGGCACTTGCCGCGCTTGAAACTTCGTCAAGGATATCAAACTCCTCAAAAGAAGAGCTTGGCAAAGCCTGGCGGTATTTTGCCACTAAATAAAAAAGCAGCAAAAAACAAACTGCAAACCCGGCTGAAGATATAATTAATATTGTCGGCATATACTTTATGATAGCATATTTTTATATATAATAGGGGGCGTTTTTAAAATATTTTTAATCTCTAATTTCAAAGATTTTAGCGGGGCTTGTTGCGCCTTTGATTAGTTTAAAAAGTTTGGCTTCAATGCCAAGTGTTCTAGCAAGTATTTTGATAACAGCGATATTTGCCCTGCCTTGACTTGCAGGTGCTTTAACCCAGACTTCAAAAGTATCCGGGTTCTTTTTTATTATTTGTTCTTTTTTTTCGTCCGCGTGGACTTTAACTTTTATATACATTTTTTTGACTACACAACCTTTTAGCAAATACTCCCCTCCCCTCTTTAAAAAATAAGGGAGGGAAATAATAGAAAATTTGAAAAAAATTAAACTGAACAAAAAAACCAAACTATAAACAAAATAGTTTTTGCGAAGATTTTTAAAAATTAAACTCTATCTAATGGCACAGGATTTTTGAGGGAATTTTAATTAACTTTTTCTTTAGAAAAAGTGTTTCTTTCAAATGAGGTATACCTAGAGTGGGTGGCAACCCCGTGTATCCGAAATTTGAAAAAAATTAAAATTTACCAAAAAGCCGAAGCCACAAAAAAGCCCGCATTCTTTTCTTAAAAAATGCGGGCTTTATGTAAAAACTTATTTTGTTTCTTCTTTAGCTTCTTCCTTTACAGGTTCTTCTGTTTCTTCTTCAAAAGAGCCTTGCAAAAGTTGACCTAAAGTCGGGCGTGGTGCCTGTTTTAAATATTGGGCAACCACTTTTCTATTTTGCACTTGGTCAAAGCGTTTAATAGAAAGATTTACCACATAATTTGCGCCGTCAACACCAATAACAACAGCCTGCACGGTGTCGCCTTCTTTACCGGCAAAATCTCTGCCAAGTTCAAACTCGGAAATATAACCTTTTGTTTTATTTTTGCCAAGTTCAACTTCCACGCCTTCCGGGGAAACTTTTGTAATGGTAGCTTTTTGCATACTCATATAAGGATAGCGTTTTTTAAGTAAATCAGCAGGATTTAAGAAAAGCTGTTTTACACCAAAAACGATATTGCCTTTTTCTTTATTAATTTCCAAAAGTTTGGCTTTAATTCTTTGACCGCGTCTATAATTGGCTAAAATGGTTTGAGGATCTTTCCAAGCGATATTATCTAAAGAAACAATACCTTCAATGCCGTGATATCTTAAATAGAGGCAATCTTTGCCAACTTTAGAGACAACAACTCTTAAAACATCGCCTTCTTTAATTTCGCTTAAAACTTGTTCGCGTCTAACGCTTTCATCTTCTTCAAGAACTTGTTTTCTTGAAACAATTAAATTTTCTTTTTCTTTAGAAAATTCTGCAATTACAGCTTTAATTTTTGCACCTTTTGGCAAATAGTGTTTATAAGCCGCGTGAAGTTCTGATAAAGATAATGGCATAAAGCCAATTACGCCGTGAACATCAACTTTATAACCGCCTTTTACGCAATCGGTAATAATACCTCTGACTCTTTCTTTTGCTTCATAAGAAGCTTTGCATAAATCCCAACCGATAGATTCAACGGCTTTTCTATGGGATAAAATGGAATGTCTTTCATCACTGCCTTTACGAACTAAAACTGCTGAAACTTGCGAGCCTACTGCGGGAACACTTTTACCTTCAAAATCTGAAAGTGGTATTAACCCCTCTTTTTTATCGCCGGTGTCAACCATCACATAATCTTGTGAAATTTGAACAACGCTAACATTTACGATTTCCCTCTTATTTAATTTTTCCTGCATTTGCTCTTGCTGGGCAAACAACTGGTCCATGGTTAAATTTTCTTGTTCCTGTGTTTGCTCTTGTATTTTTTCTTCTTGTGGGTTAGTCATATTGCTAGTTGCATTTTGCTTTCTTTTTTAAAGAAAACAAAACGCGTATCCTCCATTTATTTTAATTTTTTAATTTCGTTCATTACTTTATCTGCAAATTCTTGAAACTGCTCTTTTACAGGCCTTGTTTCATCAACTTCTATTTTAAAAGGTTTACCAAAAATTACTTTGGGCCCCCATTTAAAAGGCAATTTTTCCGTGTCAACCACTCTTATCGGCACGACAGGCGCGCCACTATGGTAAATCAAAAAACCGACCCCGGCTTTTGCTTTGCCCATCTTACCTGTTTTAGAGCGGGTTCCTTCTGGAAATAGGGCAAAACTTTCGCCCTCTTTTAAAACTTTTAAGGCCTCTTTTAAGGCGTGTAAATCGCCACCTTTTCTTTTTCTATCAACAAAGATAAAGCCATAATATTTTAGCAACCTTCCAAAAAGTGGCCAAGAGAGAACTTCCTTTTTTGCCATATAAATAGAGTGTCTTCTTTTGCCGGCAAAGCCCCCCATAATAACAGGGTCAAAATTGGAAACATGGTTGCAAGCCAAAATAACAGGCCCACTTGTTGGGATATTTTCCAGCCCTATAACTTTGGTGCCAAAACATTTTGAAAACACCCTGAATATAAATTCTAGCAAATTAGGAGTAGGTTTACCACTCATTTTTACTTACTACCTCCAAAACTTTATTTATTACTTCTTCTAAATTTAACTCGGAAGTATCAATAATGCAAGCATCTTCGGCCGGTTTTAAAGGCGCAATTTTACGCGAAGAATCCCTTTCATCACGCGATATTATTGAAGCCAAAATATCCTCGTAAATAGGGTTTTGTCCGGCTTCTTTAAGCTGTTTTACTCTTCTATCAGCGCGAGCGTGTGCGCTTGCTGTTAAATAAATTTTTATTTTTGCAAAAGGTGCAATTTGCGTGCCGATATCGCGCCCTTCAAGAACAATATTTCCCGCTAGTGCAAGTTTTTTTTGCTCGTCCATAATAAGCACTCTTGCCTCAGGTATGGCTGAAACTTTGCTTGCCGCGCGGCCGACTTCTTCGTTATGTATTTTATCTAAAGGGCAAACTCCGTCAATAAAAACCCGCAAAACATTATCCTGGGCTTTATATTCCCATTTAACCTGTTTTGCAATTTTTATAACAGATTTCTCGTTTTGCGGGTCAATATTTTGTTCAAGCACTTTCCAAGCCAGGCAGCGATACATCTCCCCTGTGCTAAAGAAGTTTATATCAAACTTTTTAGCAACTGCTTTCCCTACGGAAGATTTACCAACTCCTGCTGGGCCGTCAATAGCGATAAGTCTAGTCATTTTTCACACTAAAGTTCTTTAAAGCAAGTTGCACGGAATCAGGATTTGTGGAGAACTCTAAAATATCTTCCATATTACAAACCCCTTTATTGTAAAGGTTAATTAAGGAAGTATCAAAATCTATCATGCCGTAGTAATCGCCTTTTTGTATGGCTTGGTGAATATCGTTAATATTATTATCAAGAATATGCTTTCTGATTTGAGCTGTAGGCAACATAATTTCTATTGCCGGCACAAGGCCTTTGCCGTCTTTTTTAGGCAACAAACGCTGGGATACAACACCCTTAATCAAATCAGATAATTGGAAACGGATTTGACCTTGTTGTTCAGATGGGAAAGTTTCAATAATTCTTGTTAAAGTTTGCACGGCATTAATTGTATGCATAGTGGAAAAGACTAACTGCCCAGTTTCCGCAGCGGTAATAGCCGCACGAATAACTTCTGCATCTCTTAACTCGCCGATTAAAATAACATCAGGGTCTTGTCTCATGGCATATTTAAGAGCCGCAGTATAAGAAGGAGTATCCGTCCCTAAAGATAATTGGCTAATAACAGATTTTTTATCTTGGTGGACGAACTCAATAGGGTCTTCAATAGTTAAAATATGAGCGTGGCGGGTTCGGTTTATTTGGTCTATCATAGCAGCTAAGGTGGATGATTTACCAGAACCTGTCATACCTGTTACCAAAATAATACCGCGGCGGGTATTGGCTAAATTCTTTAAAACTTCTATCGGTAAACTTAATTGTTCATAGGTAGGAATTTCCAAGGGAATATGGCGTATAGCCATACAAATTTTACCCATTTGTCTAAAAACATTAAAGCGGAAGCGTCCGTATTCTTTTGCATCCAAAGCAAAGTCAACACTCATATTTTGCTCAAAAAGTTTTTTCTCTCTATCACCCATAATGGAAAGAGCCATCTTTTTTACCTCTTCGTTTGTCAAAAAAGTGTCATCAATAGCTCTCATTTTTGTATTCATACGAACAAAAGCGACGGAGTTGCCTCTTATATGCAAACCTGTTGCCTTATTATCTACAACTGTTTTGAGTAAAGCCTGTAAACCTATTGCCATATTATTACTTATCCTCCATTTTCCTTCGCATATACGAGGGTCTTAGCATTTCAAGCCGTCTGATTCTTCCGTTTAAAGAGGAACTTCTTAAAGAAGAGGGCACACTGCTAAAAGCCGAAGCATAATTTCTGGCTTTAAACCTTGCCGTATTAGACAGCATATTGCCTTGAAAACCTGTTGCGATTACGGTTATCTCTAATTCCCCTTTGGGAATAGAGGCATCATGCATATAACCAAATTTGATGAAAGCGCGTTTTGTAGCAGATTGATTTATTATATTAACGGCTTCCTGTTGTTCAAGCATAGTAATTTTTTCCGCTGAGGAAAAAAACACTATCACCCCTTTTGCTCCGGTAATATCAGAATTTTCAAGCAAAGGCGAATTTATTGCCTGTTCAACGGCTTCAATATGTCTGTTTCTACCTTTGGCTTTGCCTCTGCCTATAATTGCCTGGCCGGAGTTCAACATAATCTTTTTTAAATCGTTATAGTCAATATTAATTTCGCCGGGTTTTAAGATAACTTCGGAAATACCTTTAACCGCCTGAAGCAAAACCTGATCGGCAAGTTTAAAAGCCTCTTCCATACTTGTTTCCGGCCCAATATTTTCGCAAATTCTATCGTTAGGCACAACTATTACGCAATCGGCATAACGGCGCAGGGCTTCCAAACCTTTTTGGGCAATTTGCTCCCTAGGGAAGCCTTCGCTCTTAAACGGACGCGTAACCACGCCGACGACTAAAATGTTATCGCCGTAAGTTTCTTTTGCTATACGAGCAAGTTCCGGGGCTACGCCTGTGCCTGTCCCCCCCCCCATACCGGCTGTAATAAAAAGTAAATCGGTATCATCAACTAAAAGTTTTAAAGATTCGCAAGATTCCAAGGCCGCTTCTCTGCCTTTTGTGGGATCTCCACCGACTCCAAGACCTTTTGTAAGTTTTTCCCCTACTTGCAAGCGGAAAATAGCTTTGCTTCTCATTAAATCTTGGGCATCTGTGTTAATTGCTACAAAGGTAACATCCTCTATCCCAGCAGTAACCATAGTATTTATAGCATTACCGCCGCCACCGCCGACACCAACACATTTTATTTTCGCTTTTTTACCTTCAAATTGATTTGAACTGCCAAAAATTGAATCAAAATTATCATCCATCATATTCTAACCGCCAAAAATTTCTGAATTTAATATTGTTTTAAATGCATTTTTACACCATCTGACAATCGGTGATTTACTGGTTATTTCAGTATCTTTTTTTTGCTCTAAGACATCTCTTTTAGATACATATAAAAGCAAAGATAAAGCTGTAGTGTAAGTAGGGTCTAAAAACTCTTCCTTTGCTTCTATCAAATCTCTGGAAACACCGCTACATCTGATTTCCTTTACGCCAAGCACCTGAGAAGCCAAACTTTCAATGCCCGGCATTGCACTGCCGCCACCGGTCAAAATACCTACTGAAATAAAATCTGAAAGTTCACTTTCAATAATAGCTTCTCTAACCATTTCAAAAAGGTCTTGCATACGCGGCTGTATAACATCTAGCAAAATATTCTTTTTAAAGGAATTAACAACTCTGCCGTCTAAAGAAGGCACTTTTATTTCTTCTTCGTTTTCATCTTCGTTATATTTAGGAAAACAAAGCCCGTATTGCTCTTTTATTTTTGCGGCACTTTTCTTTGGAGTATGCAAAGCATTTGCAATATCTCCGGTAATCAAATCGCAACCAAAATCAAATTCTTTGGAATATTGCAAAACGCCATCCACACAAATACCAATAGAGGTTGTTTCCCCGCCTAAATCTATTAAAACAGCACCCAGTTCTTTTTCTTCCTTGAGTAAAACATTTTCGCACAAACACATAAGGCCATAAAAAGAGCCGTCAATTCTATAACCGACTTTATTTATAGATTTGCGCAAATTGTTTAAAGCCGAAGATAACCCCGTTGTTATATAAACATCAACTTCTAAAGAAGAGCCATCCATCCCTTCGGGATTGGTTATTCCTCTTTGCCTATCAATACTAAAACCTTGGGGAATAACGCTAATAATTTCGTGGTCGCTTTTTATAGAAATAGAACTTGCATTAGAAATAACCCTTTCAATATCATCTGCCGTAATTTCCTTATCAGCACGGGAAATGTTATAGGTTCCATGGCCAACTTCCGACTTTAAATGTTCCCCGCGTAAAGCAATATATAAACCGCCCAAATCTTGCTGGGCTTCTTCTTCCAGCTTATTAACAACATTGGCAACAGCCACACTTACTTGTTTTATATCTGTTACTATGCCGTTTTTTAAACCGCTGCAATGCACACTGATACCGGAAACAACTTCAAGTTTGCCTGTTTCCTGGTCCAAAAAAGCACTAACCGCGGTTATTTTACCACTACCTATATCCAAACCTGCTATTAAATTTTCTTTTGCCATATTACACCTGTGTATCAAGATAAATCTTTCCGTTTTTAAAATAACTAAAATCTATTTTGTAAGGTTTTTTAATACCTTTTTTTTGTGCTATATCTATTATATCTTTTAATGCAACTATTTTATCATTATACAAATCAAAAAGCCCCATAGCAACAATAGTTCCGTCTTTAAAATTAAGAGTATAAGTTTCCCTATCCATATCTAGAGATATAAAATCAAGATTATCTAGGGGATTTTTGGAAATATCTTTCAATAATTTTACCAATTCTTGCGACAAAAAAGAACCCTTTACTTCTTTTCCCGTTTTTACTTTTAAAATATCTTCTGTAATTTGCACCCGGTCATAATTAAATAAAACGCCCGTTTGGGAAAGCAAATAAGATTTTGCGCCAGCCTCAAAAATGGCTAAAATTGCGTGATTTTGTGCCGTAATAGTTAATTTTTTTGAAAAGAAGCCTCTTTTAACTTTAAGTTCTTTAACTTGCGGCAGTTTTGCCAGTAAAGTATTTTGTATATTTTTTGCTTCTTCTCCGGAAATAATACTATCTTTCTTAAAGGCTATTAAATCTTCAATTTGTTTTTTTGTATATTCATCTTGAACTTGTACTTCTAATGCTTGGGCCTTCCAAGTAAACCAATGGCTTTTATGTTCAAAAACATATTGGATAGCCTTGTTAAAGCACCATAAAAACAAAAATAAAAACACACAAATTGTAAAAAATAGAAAGATTCTTTTTATTCTGCGTTTTTTGCGCCTCTTTGCACTAACCGGGGCAAAAGTTTTTCTTTTTGAAGATTTTTTTTGAAGATACATAAAACTCCACAGAATAAAAATTTAACTTGCCGAGTATAGAAAAATGGGCGGAAAGGGATTTGAACCCTTAAGCCCTTTCGGGCATACGGTCCTGAGCCGTACGCGTCTGCCAATTCCGCCACCCGCCCAATAGAGATATTATAGCAAAAAACAAGTAAATAAATTTTATTTTTCTTGCAAAAATTTAAGTTTTTTTACAAGGGGCTTTCTTGCCGGCTGAATATTGCTTGGGTTAATTTCGCCATTATCCACAATTAAATCAGGCACTATTACAGAATACCCCACACTACCGGAAATATTATTATAAACCCCCATTTTATCAGAGGCATATTTTATATCTCTTAAACTTCTTGTATCAAAAGGGGTAAGCTCGCCGTAAATCGGTGTTTTTTGCCCTGTTTTACTATCAAGCATCACGCCAAAAAAAGTTTTGCCGTCGCTGGCCTTAATTATGGGGCAAGCACTTAAACCTTGAGTGGCACAAAATTCTTTAAAAGTAGAAGTAAAATCTTCTTCTGCAATAGTTTTATGGGCAAGCAATATCAAATTAGAAGGCTCGGCAAAAGCACTTGAAAACATAAAATAATCTCTTGCGTGTCCGTTAGATTTACTATTGTTTTTTGTTAAAGAAGAAGTAAAAGGCAGTTCCTTTAAAATACCATTTTCAATAATTTGCAATTTTTGAGCTTTAACGCCTTCTTCGTCAATTTCATAATAACCGGCAAGTTTTTTATTATCAAAAGTTTTTCTAAGCGGTTCATCAATAACATCAAAACCGGAACTAAAAACCTTTAACCCTATTTTATTTGTAAAAGAACCCTCCAGGGAATAATTGTTATTATTGCTGTAAACAGGTTTTGTATAACTTATTTCTCTTTGCAAAACTTTCATTAAATTTAAAGTCTGGGCTCCTTCAAGCAAAATGGGCCCGATATAAGAATCAACTTTTTTTGCTTTTTGTAAAAATAAGACTTCCTTTGCAAAATTCTGCGCTTGTTTTGCAAGTTCTAAATCAGAGGGAACATCTTTAAAATCATTATAAGATAAAGTTTTATCCAAGTTAAATTCAAAGCCGTCTTCTAAGCGGCCCTTTGCCATAAAGGTAATATTTATAAAATACTTATCTTGCAAATATTTTGAACCGCGGCTGCTAATAAAATAAGAAGGCATAAAAGTAATATTTATAGCCGTTTTAAATTCTTCTAATTCCGGCGTAAGACCTTTTTCGCTTGTTATTTTAGCAATTTTTTGCCAATAGGTTTGGTCTATAACCGGTTTTGTTAAAGTATCAAAATATTCTTGGGCAGGGTAAAAAGAAAAATCATCATATTTTTGGTTAAGGTTTTTATTTTTCTTATAGGCCTGCTTCTCCGTAAGTTGCGCTAAAGCATTTTTGTAAACAACATCCGATATTTGCCAAAAGAATTTTCTTATACTTTCATAATTTAAGGCAAAATAATCATCGGTAATATCGGGTAATTTTAAAGCAGGCAGAAAAAAGGAGTTATCTTCTTCTTTACTGCCAACCCTTAATTGAATTTCATAATCGGGATAAAAAGTTTTTGTACTTCTTGTTAATACCCCTTGGTTTGCCCCAAAAGAATATTTTGTATAAGGTATTATTTTATAAGTAACAAAATAAGGACTTGCAAATTTATCCATTTTTAATTGTTTTAAAGTGCGCGTCATTTCATCTTGCATGGCGGCAAATATTTCTTTATCGGTTTTTGTTAAACTCTGATTTGCCATGGCAAAAATATTTAAATTTAAAACAAAGCAAATAAAACCAAGTAAAAATTTTTTCATTTTATTTATCCCCCTTTGGTGCTTTTAAAACAGGTAATTTAGAAGATGACTTGTGCACTTTTTCAATTTCAAGTTCGCTAATCAGCAAACTTGGCGCAATAGCCGAAACCGGCACCCAGCCCGATTCTGCCCCGCAAGAGCCGTTAAAAACCTGGTAATCATTACCTGCGGCAATAATTTTGTTAAAACTTGCAAGCGGCGTGCCAACAATATCAACACCGCGGATAATTTCGTCAGCTCTCTTATCGGGATAAACCTTATAAACAAGCAAAGGCTTAACTTTAAAAGCCTGGGGCGAACTTGTATCAATCATAGTAAAACCGCCGGAAATATCTTCAATATAAAGCCCGTAAGGTTTATTTTGGCGTTTAATTTCTTCTTTTAATTTTGCTTTTAATTCTTTAGGAGAAATTGTTTTAGAAGCTTTAACATAAGTATTACCCATACGGGAAACAACTTTCTTGCCGGCATCTTTTCTGCCGTGGCCGTTAGACTGAGCAAAGTTTTTTATAGGACTTCTTGACATTAGAAAATTCTTTAATATTCCGTTTTCAATTAAAGCAACATTTTGTGCCGGGACGGCTTCATCATCATATAAGTAATGACCGCGCAAAGCTATATTATTAAAATTTGTCATTGTAGGATCATCGTAAACGCTTATTAAAGGGGCAATTACCTGCTGGTTTATTTTGCCGGTAAAAGTTTGGCCGAAGTCATCATTTTTTTGGCGGTGGCCTTCCATACGATGCCCCAAAATCTCGTGGAAAAACACCCCTGCCGCACGCCCGCTTAAAATAACAGGCCCGTGGAAAGGTTCAGCCACCGGCGCATTTTGCAAAACTCTTAATTCTTCAATAGATTTTTTGATATCTTTTATAACTTGTTCTTTTGAGGGCATTTTTTCCATTGAAGTAAAATCATAATTATTCGTGCGCGCAAGTTCCATGCCGTCATCATTTAAAGTTTCCAAATTATAGCCAAGCCTTATAAGTCTTTGAGGGCGGCGCATTTTATTGCCTTGGCTATCAACAAAATATATAACTTTATCTTCTACGCTAAAATTGACACTTGCCGATAAAATAAAGTCTTTGCCTTTAAATAAAGAAGAGTATTCATTTAACATAGAAATTATTTCTTCTTCTTTAAAAGTTAAAGGTTCCTTTTGGGCACAGAAATCAGTTTTTTTAGCTAAAGGGGCGGAAAAATCATCCGAATCATCACTTCTGTTTGAAGCACTTACGCTGTTAGATTTAACTTTTTCATAATCGGCCTGCGCCTGTTGAACGGCACTTTCCGTTGCTTGCCAAAGAATATTTTGCAAGACTTTGGCATTATCCTCCAGAGGAACTAACCTAGAAGAACTCCCCCCCCGACCAAAAGTAATATGACTGCCTTTTAAAGTTCTAGTATTATCCATTTTTTCACTGCCAACTCTTACATCCACATCAAGCGTGGCGGTATGGGCAATATTTTTATCGGTTATTTTACCTAAAGAAGAAAAATAATTATAAGATTTATTATCGTTAATCATATAAGACATAAAATATACCGGCGGTTTTTGCTTTTTTAAAACCGGCATAGAACGCTTAATTTCCTGTTGCATAGTATTAAGAATAGGATC
>JAFQAA010000012.1 GCA_017417005.1 Elusimicrobiaceae bacterium
AAGTTGTCAACGACAGTATCCGTCAGGCCTGGCGCCAAGACCCTGCGGGCGATGACTATCACTACTTCCGCGGTTCCGACTTCGACGCCGAGCAGAAGAGCATCAATAAAGCAAAATAAAAGCGAGTATTGCAATAATATTTTTTTGCGTGAAATAAGTTTTAAAGGCTTCTTTGAAATCACCGAAGGGTAAAGCAGCTGATTTAACGGGTTTATCTTCCTCGGGTTTTGGCAAACTGAAAGAGTGCCATAAAAAGAAAATTAAAAATAAAACTGCTGCCGTTAAAAAGGAAACTTGCCAACTTAAAAGGATATTACCTGTTCTTTCTTTAACGATACCGGCAAAAATCGCAATAATGCCAGAGCCGTAAATCATAGCAAGGCGGTAAAATAAAGTTCTTATACCTACAAAGAAGGATTGAAGTTTTTCGTCTAAAGCAAGCATATAATATCCGTCAATTGCGATATCATGGGTAGCACTTATAAAAGCACCGGCAAAAAAGCCGGCAATAGAATAAATAAAATAATTAGGTAAAGAAAAACTTAAAGCAACTAATAAGAAAATTGCCGCAAGCAAAACTTGCATTTTAAGTATCCAACTGCGTTTTGTGCTTTTGGCATCAACTAAAGGCGCCCAAAACATTTTTAAAACCCAAGGTAAATAAAGCCAAGAGGTCCAAAGGGCAATTTTGTCATTGGGGACATTCATGGAGGAGTAAACGGCAACAGCCAAAACATTTACTATTATGTAAGGTAGGCCTTCTGCAAAATAAAGAGAGGGAACAAAAGCCCAGGCATTTTTCATAAAATCTCCTAAATTTTATATTATATATTTATGAATATATTATACTTTATATTACTTGCCTTTTTTTGGGGCAGTGCCTATATAGGCGTGAAATATACGCTGGATGTTGTTTCGCCTTTTACTTCAGCTTTTTTAAGAACTTTTATTGGCTTTTTATTTTTTGCAATTTGGTATCTTATTGCAAAAAAGAAGGTCCATTTACCTTTAAAACTTGCTTGGCGACCTTGGCTTGCCGGCACTTTGATAATGACTTTGCCTTTTATGTTCTTATATTGGGGGCAAAGGTTTATTCCTGCCGGAACAGGCGGTATTTTAAATGGAACGGTGCCTTTATGGGTGTTTATTATTGCTGCTTTAACTATTAAAGGGGAAGATAAGTTTACTTGGAGAAAAGCCCTTGGCACTTTGCTTGGCTTTGGCGGTTTACTTTTAGTTTTTGCACCGGCTTTACAAAATTTTCACACTATTGATAAAAATGTTTTGTTTGGTATGGCCTCCCTTCTTTGCATGGCTATTTGTTATGCTTTGGGTAATGTCTTTACAAAACACATCCTTACAGGCAATATAACTATGGAACAAAATATTTTTCATCAATTTTGGTTTAGTTCGGCTAGTTTATTTATTGCTGCTTTAATTATGGGTGAACCTTTGCCAAGTAGTGCAATTTTTACGCCTAAAGTTTTAATTTCAATGTTATATGTAGGGGTCTGTTCTTCTGCTTTGGCTTTACTTTTGCTTTATAAACTACTTAAAGAGTGGGGGGCATTAAAGGCAAGCGCTGCGACTTATTTTGTGCCGGTAATAGCTGTTGCTTTAGATTTTATTTTAAACGGCGTTGTGCCGGGGGCTTCCACCATAAGCGGTATGGTAATAATAATTATAAGTTTACTGCTTATAAAATAACATATTATGGTATTATATTTATATGGAAAGTTTTATTAAAGTCGCCGCTTCAATACCTTCTTTAAAAGTGGCAGATGTTTTTTATAATGCCGAGCAAATTGTTATGCTTTGCAAAAAAGCAGCAAAAACAGGTGTGCAAGTTATTTCTTTTCCGGAAACTTGCTTAACAGGTTATACCTGTGGTGATTTGTTTTTGCAAAGCACACTTTTAAATAAAACGGAAGAGGCCCTTTCTTATATTCTTAAAGAAACAAAAAAACTTGACCTAATTATTATTCTTGGTGCTCCAGTTAATGCCGGTGCGCAGCTTGCAAATTGCGCTTTAGTTGTATGTAAAGGCAAGATACTTGGCGCTGTGCCCAAAACCTATTTGCCAAATTATAAAGAATTTTACGAAAAAAGATATTTTACCCCTGCTACTAATCTTTTACAGGAAAAAATAACTTTATGCGGCCAAGATATTCCCTTATCAACAAAACTTTTATTTAAGGCAGGTATGGCCTTATTTGCCTGTGAAATTTGCGAAGATCTTTGGGCTCCACTCTCCCCTTCTTCTTTAGCTGTTTTAAATGGGGCAAATATAATTTTTAATTTATCCGGCAGTGATGAACTTGTAGGTAAAAACGAATATAGAAAAAATCTTTTGTCCGTTCACTCAACAAAAAATATTTGTGCTTATGTTTATGCCTCAAGCGGTATAGGAGAATCTACTACAGATTCCGCTTACACCGGTAATGCTTTTATTTATGAAAATGGGGCCTGCCTTGCCCAAGCTAAAAGATTTTCCACCAAAGAGCAACTTATAATTAGTGATATTGACACGGAAAAATTAAATAAATTAAGACATCAAAATATAACTTTCAGCGATACTGCCGCAAATTATAAAATGCCTTATACGATAATTGATACCAAGTTAAAACTAAAAAAAAACTCTTTAAATAGAAGTTTTAATCCTTTACCTTTTGTTCCGCAAGATAAAAAATATTTTGATGATATTTTAAATATCCAGGTTTTCGGTCTTGCAAAACGCCTAATACATACAAACGCAAAAACTTTAGTTTTAGGTATTTCCGGCGGGCTTGATTCCGCCTGGGCTTTGATTGTTTGCGCGCATACTTTAAAGTTGCTTGGTCGCACAAACAAAGATATTTTGGCTATAACTATGCCTGCTTTTGCAACCAGCAAAAGAACGCGCGCAAACGCCCTTGCCTTAGCAAAAGCTTTTGGCGCAACTACAAAGGAAATTAATATTTCTGCTACTTGTCTATCTCAGTTAAAAGATATCAAACATAGCCCTAAAAAGCACGATATTACTTTTGAAAATACCCAGGCGCGCTACCGCACGCAAATTTTAATGAATTTTGCCAATCAAACAGGCGGGATTGTTATAGGAACGGGCGATTTATCCGAACTTGCGCTTGGCTGGTGCACTTATAACGGCGATCATATGTCAATGTATGGCGTAAATGCAGGGTTAAGCAAAACTTTAATTAAAGCCTTAACTTTAAATTATGCCCAAAACTCAAGTTCCAAAATCGCAAAACTCCTAAAAGATATTTTAGATACTCCGATTAGTCCTGAACTTGTGCCGGCAACCAAAAAAGGCACACAACAAACGGAACTTTCTATCGGGCCATACGAGTTGCACGATTTCTTTTTATATTATTTTATGCGCTATAATTTTGGCCCTAAAAAAATATTTTTTATGGCTGAAAATGCTTTTAAAAATAAATATACAAAAATCGAACTTAAAAAATATCTTGGCATATTTTTTAAAAGATTTTTTAGCCAGCAATTTAAACGCTCTTGCTTGCCGGACGGCGTAAAAGTCTGCGCTTTTGCTTTAAGTCCGCGGGGGGACTGGCGTATGCCAAGCGATGCAAGCCTTTGTGCCTGGCAAAAAGAATTGGAGGAAATCTAAAATGTTTAATAATAAACTTGAACAAAATATACCCTTAATGAATACCTGCCTTGTTATTATTGCAGCTGCCGCTTTAACTTGGATACTTGTTTACACAAAAAGTATGCTTATGCCTTTTGTTATTGCTTTATTTATTGCTGTTGTATCAAACACTATTGCTGCCTGGCTTAAAGATAAATGGCGCGTGCCAAGAGCCCTTGGCCTTGTTTTAAGTGCAACCTTATTTTTGCTTATTTTATTTTTGATAGTCTTATTTGTTTCTAACTCTATTGAATCTTTTATTTCAGGGGCTAATATTTATTCGCAAAAATTGACTGATGTGGTGGAATGGTCTTCTGAAAAATTACATAAAATAGGTTTTAGCACCAATACGCAAATGCTGGCAGATTATCTTAACAGATTGCCGCTTTTTAATATGGTTAGAAGTATGGGCGGGGGGATAGTTTCGCTCTTTACAAGCGCGATGCTTGTTTGCTTGTTTGTTATTTTTATGCTGATGGGTTCTTCTACCGAAAAAAGCAAATTTACCCTAAATATTGAAAAGCAAATTTCTTATTATCTTTTGGTAAAAATTGCTGTTTCCTTACTTGCGGCATTTTTTGTATGGATTGCTTTAAGCATTGTTAAAACAGAGCTTGCCTTTATGTTTGCCATTTTAACTTTTATGCTTAATTTTATCCCTAATATCGGGCCGGTTATCGCCACGCTTTTGCCGGCACCGGTTTTATTTTTGCAATATGGTTTTGCTTGGCAATTTTGGTTTGGTTTGCTTGCGGCAAGTTTAGTCCATTTTGTTGTGGGTAATATTCTTGAAACACGCTGGCTTGGCAAAAGTATGGATCTTAACCCGGTTGTTGTTCTTGCCTGCTTGATTTTTTGGGCGCTTGTTTGGGGGCCGATGGGCGCGCTTTTGGCTGTTCCTTTAACTTCAATTATTAAAATAATTCTTGAAAAAAGCCCCTCATCAAAACCAATTGCCGATATTTTGGCCGGCCGCTTGCCCTTTAAATAAATGATAGATTTAAGCCTTCTTCCCAAAAAGCCCGGCGTATATATTATGAGGGATAAAACA
>JAFQAA010000090.1 GCA_017417005.1 Elusimicrobiaceae bacterium
AAAATATCCCCGCCAGCTTGGCAGCCAAAGCAATAAAATAAACCTTTATCCGGCGAAATGGAAAAAGAGGGGGTTTTTTCTCTATGAAAAGGGCAACAAGCCTTATAAGTCCTTCCGCTTCTTTTAACAGAGGGAACATATTCCTTAATTAATTCAAGCAAGTCAACACTTTGGCGTATTTGCTCAATTATGTTATTATCCATTTTTGCCTTATATATATATTCGCGCGTATTACTTCGCGTGCGCACGCGCACGAAAGACACAACAGCCCGCCTTTCTTTTTATCAAGGCGGACTATTGTGTTAAGTTTCTAATTAACTAAAAGCGTTTTCTTTTAGTGCGTCTCATTCTGCGTTGAGCTTCCTGAGATTTGAGTTTTCTTCTGATGCTGGGCGGGGTGTAGGTTTCTCTTCTTTTGATTTCTTTAAGAATCCCGTTTTTTTCTCATTCTCTTTTAAAGCGTTTTAAGGCTTCTTCAAGATGTTCAGCATCGCGGACTTTCACAAATACCATTAATTATTTCACCACCTTATCCTTTGGATATTCAGTTTTTAAAATCTTAACCGGCCGGCCACAAAAAGCGGCGCCCTGCCATTAAGTGATAGTGTAAGTGTTCTACACTTTGGCCGGCGCCTTTGCCGTTATTGGTTATAAGTCTAAAATCTTTTATACCCATTTCTTTGGCAATTTTTGCAGCTGTCAGCTGAAGTTTGCCCAAGAGGGTTATATCTTGATCGCTTGCTTCATCAAGTTTGGCAATATGTTTAACAGGTATAATAAGTAAATGGGTTGGAGCTTGTGGGTTTAAATCTTTAAAAACCACAACTTCTTCATCCTGGTAAACAATTTGTGCCTGAACTTCACCTGAGGCAATTTTACAAAAAATGCAATCTTTCATATCTTATATATTATACAAAATTAAATCTAATTCTTAAAGATAAAAAACAAAAAATAAAAGGGTTTTTTGCCACCTTTTACATATTATACCACAAAATCGCTTGTTTTTGCTTAAAAAGTTTGCCGCAAGGTTGCTCTAAAAGTTTATATTTAATACCATTTATATATGGAATGTTTTACCAAAGCGGTAAAAAAGGAGTTTTATTTATGAAAAATAATTTAGAACCTATTGCGGTTATCGGTATTGGCGCAATAATGCCGGGAGCTTTAAATAAAGATGAGTTTTGGCAAAATATAGTTCAAGGCAAAAATTGTATAACCGAAGTTCCAAAAGAAAAATGGGATTCTTCCCTTTTTTACTCTGCTGATAGGTCCGCTCCGGATAAAACTTATTCCAAAATAGGCGGTTTTATTACCGGCTATAAATTTAATTCTTTAAAATATAAAATACCGCCTGCTGTGGCAAAACAGATGGATTCAATCCAGTGTCTTGCTTTAGATATTGCCCAAATGGCTTTAGAAGATAGCGGGTATGATAAAAAAGATTTTGACCACACAAGAACAGCGGTTGTAGTTGCCAATTCAGTTGGCGGTATGAAAAACGAGTTTAGCAATGTTCGCATTTATAAAGCCTTATATTATGATATGCTAAAACGCAGCGATGCTTTTAAAGCTTTGCCTCAAACAACCAAAGAGGAAATTTTAAAGGAAATGGATGGCTTTGTAAATGAACAATTTTTGCCTATTAACGAAGATACTATGCCGGGCGAGTTGCCCAATGTCATTGCCGGCAGAATTGCAAATGTTTTTAATTTAAACGGGGCAAATTTTGCTATTGATGCTGCTTGCGCAAGTTCGCTTGCCGCTTTAGATCAAGCCGTAAACGGCCTTAGACAGGGCGAATATGATATGGCTTTCTGCGGTGGTGTTGATCAAATGATGTCGCCTGCTTCCTATATAAGATTTTGTAAAATTGGTGCTTTATCAGACACAGGCTCTTATTCCTTTGATGCTAGAGCTAATGGCTTTGTTATGGCAGAAGGCGCCGGTATGGTTATTTTAAAAAGGCTTAGCGATGCTGTTAAAGACGGAGATAAAATTTACGGCGTTATTTGCGCGATAGGTTCTTCAAGCGATGGTAAGGGGAAAGGGATAACCGCGCCTAATCCAAAGGGGCAGATGCTGGCAATTAACCGCGCTTTTGAGCAGGTAAATTTTGATCCTTCAGCCGTCGGTCTTATGGAAGCACACGGCACGGCAACAAAAGTTGGCGATGCCGCCGAACTTGGTGCTTTAAATGAGGTTTTTGCTCCTTATGCAAACCCAGGCAGTATTGGGCTTGGCTCTATAAAAAGCCAAATCGGGCATACAAAGGCTGCTGCTGGCATAGCCTCTTTAATAAAAGTTATGCTTGCTTTAAAACATAAAACCCTTCCGCCTTCAATAAATTTTGAAACCCCAAACCCTATTGTTGATTGGGCTAAAAGCCCCTTTAAAGTTATAACAAAAACTATGCCTTGGCAAACTGATAAAGTGCGCACGGCTTCGCTTTCCTCTTTTGGTTTTGGGGGGGCAAATTTTCATTTAATTGCGCAGGAATATGACCCAGGCAAAAACAATTTTGAACCTAAAGAAACAAAAACAATTTGTGCTAGTCAGGAGAAAGAAATGACAGATATTAAAACTGATTATAAACTTATGGTCCCCGTGGAAAAGTTGCAAGGGGATATGCTAATTTTTTCAGGTGATACAAAACAAGATTTATTTAATAACTTAAACGAAGTTGTGCGTTCTGTTAAACAGGAAAATTACTTTTTAACAATCCTTGCTTATAAAACCCACACCCAGCAACACAAAAAATTTGCTGTTTCTATTAATGCTGAAACGCCGGATAAATTAAAAGAAAAAATTGCCTTTTTTATTAAAACTGCTACCGGCACAGATGTTTGGAAGGAACCCTCTTTATATCTAAAAATGAAAGGTATTTATCCGTTTATTCCGACAACAGATAAACCAAAAGTTTGCTTTATGTTTCCAGGCCAAGGGGCGCAATATGTGGATATGATGAAAGATCTTGCTAGCAAATATAAAATTGTGCGCGATACTTTTGCCCAAGCAGATAAGATTTTAAAAGAAATTATAGGTTCTACCTTAACTGATGCTCTTTGGTCTAAAGAGGGGGAAACTAAAGAAGAATATAAGAAAAGAGAAGAAGCCATTAAACAAACCCAAATTACCCAGCCGGCAATTTTAACTTGTAATGTGGCGATGATGCGCCTTTTATATCAATTTGGTTTAAAGCCTGATGTTACAATGGGCCACAGCCTTGGCGAATATGGCGCGGCGGTTGCATCCGGTATATTAAATTTTGAAGATGCAATAAAAGCTGTCACCATCCGCGGCAGCGTTATGGCAAATATTGAACTTGAAGATACGGGCAAGATGGCGGCGGTTTCTGCTAGTGTTGAAACCATTGAAAGCGAACTTGCAAAAATTTCCGGCTATGTTGCCGTGGCAAATAAAAACTGCCCGACCCAAACCGTTATTGCCGGCGAAAGTAAATCTGTTGAAGATGCTGTTGCTTTGTTTAATTCTTTAGGTATTCAAGCAGTGGAAATACCTGTTTCTCACGCTTTCCATTCTAAAATGGTGGCCCCTGTAATGCCTGCTTACCGCAAGTTTTTAGATACGCTTGATGTTAAAGCACCAAATTTACCGATAACTTCAAATGTTTCAGCAGATTTTTATCCGACTGAAATTGAAAAAATTAAAGATATTATGACAACTCAAATTATGAGTTCTGTTGAATGGGTAAAGCAAGTTGAACTCGCCTATAAACGCGGCGTTCGCTTGTTTATTGAATGCGGGCCCAAAAGGGTTTTAAGCGCATTTGTAACCAATACTTTAGCAGATAAAAAAGATATTAGGGTTCTTGCTTCTAACCACCCAAAACGCGGTGGCATAACCGAATTTAACGATTTAATGGCAAATTTGGCAGCAGCAGGTATTAGTGTTGACTGGTCTAAAACGGATATTACTAAAGAAGATACCTTATTTACCCCTTGTTTTAAAGAAGCCCTTAATTTACCTAAACCAAAAGAGGAAAAAACTTTTGACCTTAACACTTTAAAACAACAATTTGGCGTTTTAAAACAAAGTGAAGAAAAAGTTGTTTTAAACGAAGGGGAAATTCTTATCAGCGGTGTTGGCGCAGTAGGCGCAAATATAGAAGATCTTTTGCAAGGCAAAAGTTTTGTTAAAGAACTTTCTGAGACCGAGCAACAAAAACAACTGGAAAAAAATATAATAAATAACTCTGGCGAAAAAATAGCTACTCTTGAACAGGTAATTAAAAATTATGTTCCAGCAGGTGCTATTGATTTGACAAGAGAACTTGGTGTTTCAGCAGATTTTGTAAAAACTTTAAACGAAACAGGCAAAAGGGCAATAGCAGCAGGCTTATCGGCTTTAAAAGATAGTGGCATATCTTTAAATAATTTTTCTTTACCTGATAATATGAAGCAAGATACAGGTGTTATTTTTGCTTCATCTTTGCCGGTAGCAAGTGCTTGGGTTTATGAAGTTTCAACAAAAGTGGCAGATATTTTAAAAGGTAAAACAAAAAAGGAAGTCCGTGCTTTTTACGATTCTTTTATAAACAAAATTTCCGATGAAACTTTAAGAACGCAAATTCAAACATGGTATGAAGAAAATTTTGCCAAGTATGAAATGCACACCCCAAGAACTTTTAGCCAGGAATTTTTAACCAAGGCCTTGCCTTTAGCGCATAGCCAGTTTTCTTCCTTAATCGGTGCAAGCGGCCCGGCAATTTGTTTAAGTGGCAGTGGCACTTGTGCAGAACAGGCAATTAGCGTTGCTCAAGATTGGCTTAAACTTGGCAAAGTAAACAGAGTTGTTGTTCTTTGTGCAGAGGAAGCTTCAAATGAAATTTTGCAAGATTGGCTTAGCGCAGGCTTTCTTGCCAAAGACCAAAACAAAGTCGTTTTGGGTGCAGGGGCTTCAGCTTTAGTTCTTGAGCGCAGCCAAGATGTTCTTAAAAGGAATAAAAAACCTTTAGCAAAAATTGTCTTTAGTGATTTTGCTACTGGAGATATAAAGGAAACTCTTAAAAAATTACTTAGCAAAGCAGGTCTTGATAAAGAGCAAAGCAATATTCTTGTTTTGCCAAGTAAAGAAGTTTTAGAAAAAGCCGGTTTAAAAGTCTTATTTGCAAATGCAGAAGTAAAAGATATTTCTTCTTTAATCGGTTGCACTTTTAGCTCCGGTTTAGAAGAAGTTTTGGCAACCACCGCTTTAAGTAAAGATAAGTATAAATATGCTTTAAGAATTTCAAGCGGCTTTAATAGCATTGCCGTTTGTTTGCAGGAAAATATTTCTTCCGCCACAGCTACAAACGAAGTTAAACCTATTGTTAAAGAAGAAATCAAACAAGAACCTGTTAAAGTTGAAGCACCAAAGGTAGAAGTTAAACAGGAAACTCCCAAAAAACAAATTTCAGAAGACGATTTAACAAAAGAAATTGTTAATATTGTTTCTGAAAAAACCGGCTACCCGCAAGATATGCTTGAACTTGATTTAGATATGGAAGCAGACCTTGGCATAGATACCGTTAAGCAAGCAGAACTTTTTGCCTTATTTGGCGAAAAATATAAATTACCTTTAGATCAAGGCCTTCAACTTAAAGATTACCCAACAATCAGACATTGCGTAAAATATGTTTACACCGAACTTTCTGCCGGAAATACTGCAGAAGTTAAACCTGAAATTAAAAAAGAAGAACCTAAACCGGTAGAAGTTAAAGCAGAAACACCAAAAGCAGAAGTTAAAGTAGAAGAAGTAGCAAAACCGGCAAGCCAAACTAAACAAATTAGTGAAGAAGAATTAACAAAAGAAATTGTTAATATTGTTTCTGAAAAAACCGGCTACCCGCAAGATATGCTTGAACTTGATTTAGATATGGAAGCAGACCTTGGCATAGATACCGTTAAGCAAGCAGAACTCTTTGCTTTGTTTGGCGAAAAATATAATTTACCCTTAAATCAAGGTTTACAACTTAAAGATTATCCTACAATCAGACATTGTATTAATTATGTCTATAAAGAACTTAGCGGACAAAATACCACCAAAACGGAAGCTAAAACCGAATCAAAAGCAGATACTTCAAAAGAAGAAACTCTTTTTAAAGGACCAGCTAAAACAGAACTTTCCAAGGAAACAGAGTCGGAAATTAAAAATCAGGAAGATACTGAACCAAAAACTGATAAAGGAGCAACTTCCTATGAAGAGCAAAAATTGCGTTTTGTTCCGCTAAGTGCTCCTGCACCTTTAACTCCGCTTAAAGCGCGCAAATTATCAGCCCAAAGAGTTGTTTTAATCATGTCTGATAATGCGCCCATAACTAAGGCTTATAGCGAGGTTTTTAAAGAACAAGGTATCAAAACCCATACTTTTACAACTTTAAGAGCAAGAACAAAAAACACAACAATAGTTAATTGGGATAGTCTTGAAGAAACTATCTCCGCTTTTGAGGAATTTGCAAAAAATAATCCTTTAGCGGTGCAAGGTATAATATATGCTTTGCCTTGCTCTATTAAGAAATTTGACAAAAGGGTTAACCCTAATACCGAACTTACAAAGAATTTAATGCCTTTGTTTAATGCTTGTAAGATATTTTTTAATGATCTTAAAAAACGCGATGATGCCGATACTTTTGTAGCAGTTATTTCTAAACTTGACGGCAACTTTGGCTATCAAACAAAGGAACCCGTAAACCCTATTATCGGTGCTGTTTACGGCGGTGCTACCTGCTTTAGAAAAGATTTATATGAAACTGCCGGTGTGCTAACTAAAATTATTGACTTTAGGGAAGAAACCCAGCCCGAGCAAATGGCCCAACAAACTTTAAGTGAGATTTTAACAGGCGATGAACGCGGCCAAGTATCCTTTGACGGCCTTGAAAGAAAAACAATACTTTGTTTGCCAAGAAAAATTAATAAAGAAGTAAAACTTATGGATCTTGAGGGCAAAACTATTGCTTTTACCGGGGCTGCCCGCGGTATTGGTGCAATTTTGGCGCAAAAAATAGCAAAAGAGTATCAAAGCCGTATTTTAATTTTGGATATAATAGAATTGCTTGATAAGACACCCTATTATGCCACTTTAAGCGAGCAAGATTTAGCAGCTTTAAAACAAGAACTTTGGCAAAAATTAAAAGCCGATACAAGTATTAAGGCAACTCCTGTTCTCTTAGAAAAAGAATTTGGCAAAATCAAAGATTCTATTACTTTGTATAAAACTATTCAAAAACTTAAAGCTCTTGGCAGTGAAGTTGAATATTATCATTGTGATGTAACTAATAGTAGCATGTTAAAAGATGTCGTAATGAAAATTAAAAAGAAATACGGCAGACTTGACGGCCTTATTCACTTTGCCGGGCTTGAACACTCTAAACTACTTACCGATAAGACAATAGAGGAATATTATAAAGTCTTTGGTGTTAAGGCAACAAGCGCAGCGGCTTTCCTTGCTTTAAATTTAGTTAAAGAAACAGGTTTTTATGCCTTTGCTTCTTCTATTGCCGGCAAGTTTGGTAATTTGGGCCAAAGCGACTATGCAAGCGCAAGCGATTATCTAGCTAAACTTGCTTTAAGTTTAACTAGGCAAGGACAAAGGGCTGTAAGTATTGCTATGAGTGCTTATTCTAAAGTTGGTATGGGGGTGCGCCCGGGTGTATTTGATTTCTTAACAAAACAAGGTCTAAAATTTGTTGATCCGGAAGTCGGTATGCAAATTTTCCTTGATGAAATTGTTTATGGTAAAGTGCCTGAAATTGTTTTAACTGACGATTTAGGCCAACTTGACACGGATAAGCAAATTTGTTTTGATGAACCTAACCTGTTAGAAGAGGAAGCTGAAGAAGATGATGACACTAAGGATAATAACTCAAACAATACGCCTTCTTCCCACAATTTAAGCCAAGCGTCCATATCACAGCAAGAAACTGCCTCGCAGGAACAAACGGAACTTTTTAACTTTGAGGAAGAAAATTCAACAGAAAAAATAGAACCTTCTAAAGAACTAGTGCAAGAGAAAGATAACTTTTTTCTCGGTCAAATAGTCAGTTTAATTAAAAACCAGGAACTTTTTGCAAAGAAAACCTATAAAGCTGCGTGGCCTTTTTTAAAAGACCACTCTATAAACGGCACGCCTTATGTGCCCGGTGTTATGGGTATAGAATCGTTTGTTGAAGCAGCTAAAGCCTTGGGGCAAAATATCAAAGGTTTGCAAGAAGTGCATTTTTCTTTGCCTATTAAACTTTTAAGATTAAGAGATCAGGAAGTTATGATAAAAGCAAAAAATGAGCAAGGCACAACTTCCATTGTTTTGGAGTCTGATTTTATTAATAGCCGCGGTATCAAAATGGGCGAAACAAGAAAACATTTTTCAACAAAACTTTTGAACCATTTTGAAAGCGCCTGGCCCGAAGTAAGAGATACTATTGATTTTGATAATCTTATAAAAAGTGCTGCAAGTTATAAAATTTCCCAGGAAGAAATTTATAAAGGTATGTTCCATGGTCCAAGTTTCAAAGTGTTAGACGGCATTATACAGGCAGATGGGGAGCAAGTTCTTTCCGTATATAAAAAACCCTCTGCCCCGCTTTTTGAAGAGGGGGATAAAGCTTTACTCTCAAATCCCTTAATTATAGAGGCGGCTTTTCAAACCAGCGGTTATAGAGATATCTTAGTGGAAAATAAAATAACTTTACCCGATTATATTGGGGCTCTTTGGCTAAATCTTACGGACACGCCAAAAGATAATTTGTTTGTCCTTGCCAAATATACCGGCAAAAATATAGAAGGTAAGAGCCTTTATAACACCTTTGTTTTTGATGAAAACGGCAAATTATGGGCCGAACTTAAAGACTTTCAAATGATAGGGCAGTAATTTGCTATTATATTGTTATGGCATATAGATTAAATATTGTAGAACTTAATAAAGTCCCTTTGGCTGAAGATTTTTTAACAAAACGCGAACTGGGAATTTATAAAACTTTCAAAATAGATAAACGCAAGAAGGAATGGCTTGGCGGCAGATATGCTTTAAAAAAGCTTGCTTGTGATTTTTTTAATTTTGATATTAAACATATGGAAGTAAACAATTTGCCAAGCGGACAGCCTGTTTTGCTTGTGCCCGGCGGCACAAAACTGCCTGTTTCAATTACCCATAGTGGGGCTTATGCGGCGGCAGCTATTGCTTTAACAGGGCAGGCTATAGGCCTTGATATAGAGGTTATAGAGCAAAGAAGTCCCGCTTGGATAAAACAATGTTTTGAGGAAAGTGAAATATCTTCAAAATCAGCCCCGTTTCTAACGGAACTTTGGGCTAAAAAAGAAGCCGTTTTAAAGTTTTTGGGAGTAGGTCTAAAACTTAGTTGCACTGATATAAATTTTGTTTTTGGCAAGCTTGAATTTAAGGGCAAAGCCCTTGATATGTGGGCGCGCCAAGGCAGCCCAAATATCACTTTACAAGTGCAAAATTTACAAGGCTCTTATAAACTTGCTATTGCAAGTGAGGAACCCAGATTTTAATGTTTTAAGAGGTTAAATATGAACGACGATACAATAATAACCAGCACAAAAACAGACGAAGAACCCAAAGGTAAAAGGGAAGTAGCTGCAAGTATAAAAAAATTTAGACAGATTTATAAAGAAGCCTTGCAAAGTTCGCCTGAAAAAGAGCGTGTACAAAACCAAAAGGGTAAATTTACAGCCCGCCAACGCCTTTCTTATTTGCTTGATGAAAATAGTTTTTTTGAAATTCGCACCTTAGTTCAAACTGCCAGCCCTGATTTTGGTTTAAAAGATAAAAATATTAAAGGCGATGGCGTAATAACAGGTTTTGGCAAAATAAACGGGCGCGATGTGGCAATTTTTGCACAAGATTTTATGAGTCTTGGTGGTTCCCTTGGGCTTGCCCATGCAAAGAAAATTGCAAATCTTATGGATCTTGCCATTGAAGCAAAAATTCCCTTGATAGGTTTGCTTGATTCCGGTGGGGCAAGAATACAAGAAGGTGTTAATAGTTTAGATGGCTATGGCGAAATTTTCTACCGCAATGTTAAGGCTTCCGGTGTGATACCGCAAATTTCTGTTGTGCTTGGGCCTTGCGCAGGGGGGGCGGTTTACTCCCCAGCATTAACAGATTTTATTTTTATGGTAGATGGCATTAGCCACATGTTTGTAACAGGGCCCAATGTTGTTAAAGCAGCTACAGGCGAAGATGTTAGTTTTGATACGCTTGGCGGCGCAAAAATGCATTCCCAAAAAAGCGGGGTTTGCCATGTTATTGCAAACAGCGAACAAGATTGTTTTAGACAGGTTAGGGAACTGCTTTCGCTTTTGCCACAAAATTGTTATGAAAAAGCCCCTTCCACCACGACTATTGACTCTGTTGATAGGCAAACACCCCTTCTTGAAAAAGTGTGCGAAATTAACCCTAAAAAACCTTTTAGAATCCAGCATATTATTTGGGAACTTGCTGATGAAAATAAATTTTTTGAAATTCACCGCGATTTTGCAAAAAATGTAGTTATCGGCTTTGCAAAAATGGGTGGTGAAGTTGTTGGTATTGTGGCAAATAACTCGGATGTTCTTGGCGGTGCTTTAGATATGGATGCAAGTGATAAGGCAGCGCGCTTTGTGCGTTTTTTAAATGCTTTTAATATACCTATACTTACGCTGGTTGATTTAGGCGGTTATTTGCCGGGGGTAGCCCAAGAGCACGGCGGCATTATCAGACACGGAGCAAAACTGCTTTATGCTTATAGCGAAGCCAGTGTGCCAAAGATTACTCTTGTTTTACGCAAGGCTTACGGCGGGGCTTATATAGCAATGAGTTCTAAATATTTGGGCGGGGATTTTAATTTTGCCTTGCCTTCTGCTGAAATTGCTGTTATGGGCCCGCGTGGCGCAATAGAAATTCTTTATGCAAAAGAAATTAAGGCCGCCCCAAAAGAAAAGGTTGAAGAACTAAAAGAAAAACTTACTAAAGAATATGCCCAAAAGTTTGCTTCCCCTTATCAAACGGCGGCAAGTGGCTCTATTGACGAAATTTTGGAGCCTACTTTTGCGCGTCAAAAAATTATAAGGGCTTTTAGGCTTTTAAAAGATAAAAGAAAACCGCAATTTAATACTAAAAAAGGGAATATTCCTCTTTAATTATGGACTTTGAAAAAATAAAAAATTTTATTAAAACCCAAAAAATACCGGCTTATCGCTTGGCTCAAATAAGAAGTGCCGTTTATGAACAAGGCATAACTTCTTGGGAGGCGGCAACAAATTTGCCCCTTGATTTACGCGAAAAGTTAAGTAAAAATTTTAAAATATTAAGTGTAAAACCTGTTTTGATACAGGCTTCTAAAATAGATAAAGTTTTTAAAGTTTTACTTGAACTGGAAGATGGCTTTCAAATTGAAAGTGTGCTAATGAAACCCGGTAAAACCTGGAGTATTTGTGTGTCTTCCCAAGTGGGTTGCCCTTTAGGGTGTGCTTTTTGCGCAACGGGTAAAATGGGTTTTAAAAGAAATTTAACCACCGAGGAAATTTGCGATCAAGCCCTTTTTTGGTCTGATTTCTTAAAGGAAAAGAAACTTGGCGCAAGAATTTCTAATATCGTTTTTATGGGTATGGGTGAACCTTTACTTAATTATCAAAATGTTGTGGCAGCTGTTAAAGAATTATCAAATAACGATTATCTTGCTATCGGCCAGCGTCATATTTCAATTTCCACTTCCGGTATAGCGGATAGATTTATAAATCTTGCCCAAGATTTGCCACAGGTAAATTTGGCTCTTTCCTTACATAATGCCGATAATGAAGAAAGATCTAAACTTATGCCTGTAAACAAAAAATATGATTTAGATATTATTAAGGAAAAGCTAGAAGAGTATCTTGCCAGAACTTCGCGCGAGGTTTTTTTGGAATACACCGTTATTGACGGGGTAAATAATGGTTTGCATCATTTAAGAAAACTTGGCAAGTGGATAAGTTCTATAAAAGATAATTATTTGCTTCATATAAATTTAATTGCCTGTAATAAGGCTGTTGGTAAGGCAGTTGAAACAGATGAATTTGTGGTTCGCAAATTTTCCCAGGCTTTAACTAAAATGCATATAAAAAACTCTATACGCAAAAGTTTAGGGTCTGATATTAGTGCTGCTTGTGGGCAACTTGCCGTGAATAATAGGAGAAAAAAATGAAAAAATATTTAATTATTGCAACTTTATTTTTAGGAGCTTGTGCCAGTTTTATGGGTAAGACAAATTATGTGCCTATAGGGCCTCAAAACCTTTCAAGGCAAGTTCAAAATGTCAAAGATATGCCAATATTTTCTAATCCGGATCAGGTTAAAAAACCTTGTGCCCGTATAGGCTTTTACCAGGTTCAAAATTTACCTAATGATAAAAAAGTTATTATGAGAGAAATTGACAAAGTTAGAGAATTTGCCGCAAAAAAAGGCGCAAATGCAATTATGCTTAGGCAATATGCAAATGATGATAATACCTCTTATCCGGTAAATTTATCAAGTTATTTCTTAAAATATATGGACGAGATTTCCCCGGAAGATGAACAAAAAATTGAAGACTTTGTTAATACTTCTGCAATAATGGATGAGTTGAGATAAAATAATGAAAAAAAATAATTTGAAAAAAGAAAAAGCAGTCGTTCTTTTTTCAGGCGGTTTAGATTCAACCACCTGTCTTTACTGGGCCTTAAGCAAGGGGTATGATTGCGTAGCTTTAAATATTTCTTACGGGCAAAAGCATATAAAAGAAATTGCTTGTGCCAAAAATATATGTGCTAAACTTGGCGTTAAAATGCAAAGCCTAAATTTAAACTTACCTTGGCTTGAAGGTGCCACTTCTTTAGTGGGTAAAAATAAGGTTTTGCCAAAAGCAAGTCTTAAAGAAATACATAATAAGAATCGTCTTCCTTCTACTTATGTGCCAGGCAGAAACTTGCTTTTTATTGCCCTTGCTGCTTCTTTTGCCGATAGTATTGGTGCTACGGCTATTATTGCCGGGCCTAATGCAATAGACTATTCCGGCTATCCCGATTGTCGCCCTCAGTTTTATACGCCTCTTGCTAAAGCTGTTAAAGAAGGCACAAGCGGTGCTTTGACCGGTAAAAAGATAAAAATTTTAACTCCTCTTTTAAAACTATCTAAAGCTCAGATTGCAAAACTCGGTGCAAAATTAAAAGTGCCTTTTAGTTTAACTTGGACCTGTTATAAAGGAGGGGCAAAACCCTGTGGCAAATGCGATGCTTGCTTACTTCGCGCACAAGGTTTTAAAGAAGCCGGAATTTTAGATAAATAGGAGATAAAAATGTTCCGTTTTTTGTTAGCATTTTATTTTTTATTCAGTGGAGTTTGTGCTTTTTCACAGGCTAGTCAAACGGCCCTTATGCAAGCAGCAAAAGCCTTTGATTTAAAGCAAAATCAAGATATTCTTAACGAAGAAGAAGATATAAAAAAACTTGTTTTAAAATATGCAAGCGCCCCAGCAAATCAAAAAGAAACCATAAAAAAAGAAATTATTAAACTTCAAACTAAAAAAGAAGAAGAGGCTCTAGCCCGTCAGGAAAAAAGAATTGAACGCCAGGAAGAGAAGATAAAGCAACTTAAAGAAGAGTTAAAACAAGATACAAAAAATAAAGAAAAAAATGTTAAAAATAAAGTTGCTTTTTTGCTTAAAGAAGAAAACATAAAAAAGATTAAGGAAGAGTCTTTATCTAAAAAAATAAAAGATAAAGCAAAGGATATGAAATAAAATGTTTGCCCGTCTTTTTAAACTTTTTATAATGGTAATAATAACACCGCTTTTTATAACAGGGGTGTTTTTATTCTATTATCAAAATCATAGTAAGACGGAAATTTTAGAAAATTATAAAAATTTAACAGCCCTTGCCAGTGATTTTTTAAAACAAAATATAGAAGATTCTTACCAAAGATTAGACTATCTATCTAATATAGACACAAAAAAGCAAAATAAATTTTTAGAAGAAATAAAAAATACCATTTACCAAAACCCTCAATTTGCTTTTATTGCTTTACTGGATAAAGAGGGCAAAAATATAGTTAGTGTTAATACCCAAGAAGATAATTTTTCAGTTGATTTATCCGCTTTTCCTTATCTAAAAGATATAAGTGATAAGCAAGTTGCCCTGGGTCCACTTGATTTAGAAAGAAATGGCGTTATTGCTGTTTTATATCCCCGTAGTGATGGACAATATCTTTTTGCCTTAATTGATATTAACCCTTTTATGCAGAAGATTGAAGGTAAATATTTTGGTAAAAGCGGTGGCTTTTATTTTATCAATCAAGAGGGGCAAATAATTTCTTTTGATTCTAGGTTGCTGCCGGATATTTCCCCTGAAGAAATAAAGGCAGTTTTAAAAGAATCTTTTTTGATTAGAAAAATTTTAGCCAGGGATAAGACGGGTTTTGTCGGGGCTTGGCAAAAAACGATAATACCGCAAACAAGTATTGCCTTGCTGCAATACAAAAAAGAAGCCTTTTGGAGTATAAATCTTATAACTTGGCTGATAGCTTTTTTTATTTTGGCTACTACAACTTTATCTTATTTTGCGGCTTTAATATTTTCCCAAGAGATAAGTGAACCCGTTGAGAATCTTACAAAAGCGGCAAAACAAATTGCTATAAATGATTTTGATATTGATTTATCCACTGCTGATACTTGGGGTGAGTTTGAAATTTTAACCAATACTTTTAAAGAAATGGCCTTAAAACTTAAAAAATACCAGGCTATGCAGCTTGATAAAATTTTAGATGAAAAAAAGAAGCTTGACCTGCTTGTTTCCTTAATGCGTGATGGCCTTATAATGTGTTCCTTAAAAGGCACAAAACTTTTTGCAAATGATACAGCTGATTTTATTTTAAAAAGTGGTGTTTTACTAAAGAGTAAAGAAAAAGAGCAAATAAAAACTCTTTTAGAACAAAAACAAAATACAATTTTTTCTGTTGTGCGTGATAATAAAGAATATTATTTTGAAATTATTAAAGATACTTTTAAACCAACTAAAGCCCAAGCGGTAAATATTATTTTATTTAGAGATATTACTTATGAACATCAGATAAATCAAATGAAGGAAAGTGTTTTTAATGCTATTGCGCATGATTTAAGAGCTCCGCTTGTTGGTTTGCAAGGCTATTTAATGTTGCTTGAAAGCACTACCTTAACCGCGGAACAAAAGGAAATGCTTACGAATATGGGCAAATCAAGCCAAACCTTAACCGCGCTTATAGAAAACATCTTGGAT
>JAFQAA010000013.1 GCA_017417005.1 Elusimicrobiaceae bacterium
AATTCTAAATTTTTTAAGGCTTTCTTCATCAATGCCGGTTCTGCTGAAAAAAACATGTTCTATAGCACTTGCAGGCATTATGTAAGAACCTTTTTTAATACCTTTTGGATCTTGGGTTAAACCAAGCCACATAAACCAAAGTTTAATATCGGTAAAATCTTTTGCTTCAAGTTCGGCTGCGGCCCTAAGTAGTTTTTCCTTATCGGCTAAAGAAGATTCCAAAACAACGGCGCTGTGGTATCCATTTTGTTTAGCCGCAACGATATCGTGGTGTGTGTCTCCGATAATAAAAACTTCTTCCGGTTTAAAATTATATTTATACTTTTTTGAGGCATTTTTAACACCTTCAGCCAGCATTTTTGCCCTATCTTCGCTAGCCCAGCCAAAACCGCCGACATTAAAATATTTATTTAGTTTTGCCGGTTCAAGTTTAATTCTGGCGGCTTCTTCGCTGTTGCCGGTGGCAAGGCCTAAAACAATATCTTTTTGCTTGGAAAGTTCCTGCAAGAACTTTTCAATACCGGTAATAGTTCTATATTTTTTATTCTTAATTTGTTCTTTAATTTCGCCCGGTAAAGCGGCAAGATAGGCTTTTAATAAATCTTGCAAGTTTTTTGCTGTCGGTTTTTTATTAAAAGTAGATTTATAAATATAAGCAAAGTTATATTTATCCGGCCTGCCGACAATTTCTTTTACCTCATAGCAAGGTTCTTTGCCGTATTTTTCGTAAATAACTTTATTAAGGGTTTTTACCCCGCTTGCCCCTGTATTTAAAAGGGTTCCGTCAATATCAAATAATACAAGTTTCATTTAATGTTTACCTCTTATAACTCTGGTTAATAAATAGGCCCCGCTAAAAGCAAAAGCTAGACCGCTGATTTGCAAAATAGAAATTTTATCCATCCCCAAACAAACGGAAATTAAGTAAGTAAACACAGGATAAGATAAAATAACCGCCGTTGCTTTTGAAAGGTCCATATTTCTAATTGCTCTATACCAAAACATATTGCCAAAAGTATTAAAAATTGCACCTAAATAAAGGATTATTAAAAAACTTTTTAATACCGGCTTAAACACTATGGGTAGCCCGATAAAAGTTAGCGCGTAAGTAAGCGGAATTAAAAAAAGCGCGCCGTAAAAAGCTCTGCCGGCCGTAATAAATTCCGGTGAAAATTCCTTTGGCATTTTTTTGGCAAAAATATGCCCCACTTGATAAAGCCACACGCTTGATATAACAATAATATCCCCCTTCCATTGCGGAGTCCAGCGGTTTTGCATTAAAATTATAATAACGCCTGTTAAAAGTAAAGCACTGCCTAAAAGTTGTGTTTTGTTTGGCCTTTCGCCAAGAAATATCCAAGTTAGAATTAAAGAATATAATAATTCCGTCTGATTTAAAATAGAAGCATTTGAAGGCGTTGTATAAAGTAGGGCAATAAACATACACAAAAAAGGCAAAGCCGTATTAAAAAGGCCAACAGCCATCAAATATTTTGCTTTTTTAAAATTAAATAATTCCTTTAATTGTTTTGTCTTTATAAGCCAAGGCAAACAAACAATAAAACAAACAAGTGCGCCCAAGAATAAAAGCATCCCTGGGGAAATAAACCCCACAGCCATTTTGCCTGCTATAGGATAAAAAGCCGTGATAAATAAAGAAACCCAAAGGGCCTGCACCGGTGATAAATAACTTGTCATAAGTATATTATACCAATTATGGAGCATGCACTTTTAAGTATTGTAAACTTTTATAAAAAAATTAATTAATCGGGGACGGTGTTTTCAAAAGCCAAAATAATTTCGGCAATTTCAGCAGAAGTTTTTGCTTTTAAAATTCTATCCCTAACCACTTTGTTTTGGGAAATAGCGGCAAGCTCGGCCAAGATTTTAAGTTGCGCTGCCGGCTCTTTAAACGGGGTTAAAATTAAAAATATTAAATAAACCGGGCTTTGCCCTTCGTTAAAAACAATACCTTTTTTGCTTATGCCTATTGCCACCATTGCTTTAGACAGGCTTGCAATTCTTGCGTGTGGGAAAGCCACCCCTTTTGCTAAAGCGCAAGACATAAGCTTTTCTCTTTGTTTAATAAAACTGCTTGCCTGAATTTTAGAAAATACGGGGTGTTCTTTATAAATAGAATCTAAAATTTCGTCAAAAGCGGCAAGTTTATCCGTTGCTTTTAAACTGGGGATAGAGGCATTTGCAACTAAAAAATTACTTAAAAGGAAGAGTGGCTGCTTTTCGTATTCATCGCGGATTTCGCCCACAAGTTCTTCTAAAACATCTTCCAAACTGACAAGCCCGCAAACTTCATCTTTACTATTACGCACAAAAGCAAGGTGTCGGCGTGTTCTTTGAAACTCCCTTAAAGCACTTTCAACGGAAGTGTTTTCGTCTAAATTTAAGATGGGGTAAGTGTATTTTTCTTCAATAGGCTGTTCGCGCTTGATAATTGATTCAAGCGACATTTCTTTAACCAAAACATATTCTGTTGCATCATCAATAGTGTTTTCATATAAAGGGTATCTTGAATATTTACGCGCATTGATTAGGGCAAAATTTTCCTGCCAGGTATTGCTCTTTTTTAAGGCGGAAATTTTGTTTTTCGGCGTCATAATTTCTTTTAATTTTACCTGTTCAAAATCAAAAAGATTTTCAAACATCATAAGGCGCCTTAGCGAAAGCTTGCCTCCTTCTTGCGAAGAGGAAAACATCATCCTTAATTCTTCTTGCGAAATAGGGGCCTCTTTTGCGTGTGGGTCAATACCCATCCACGATAAAGTTTTATAAGCAATATAAACAAGAAACTCCCTAAACCATCTTGTTAAAATATAAAAATAATGCAAAGGCACAATTACAAAGGATAAAGTTTTTTCCGGATATTTTATGGAAAAAAGTTTTGGCACCTGCTCGCCAAACACAACATGTAAAGAAGTTATTATAAGGAAAGATAAAACAAAGGAAATTGTATATAAAACCGCGCTTGGCAAAAAAGGCATAAGGCCGGGCAAAAGCCAGCTTAAAAGTTTGCCAACGCTGGGTTCGCCAACCCAACCAAGGGCAAGGCTTGTCATCGTAATAGCAATTTGTATGGAAGATAAATAATCATCAATTTTTTCTTGCGCCTGAAGCATAAGTTTTTCCTTATAACCGCCTTTTTTGGCCAGTTCCTGAAGGCGCGTCCTGCGGACTTTTACCAAAGCAAATTCCGCAAGCACAAAAAATCCGTTTAGCAAAATAATTATTAAAGCAACCAAAATAAATATTAAGGTTTGTATCATAGATTTATTTTACCTAATTTTTAGGTTATTACAAAGAAATATTTTATTTTTTAAAAAATATTTGCTATAATTTTTATGTAGTTTTTTGACAATTTTAGTTTTATTTAGTTTTCCGCGCGGGTGGCGGAATTGGTATACGCGTGCGTTTGAGGGGCGCATGCCTACGGCTTGGGGGTTCGAGTCCCCCCCCGCGCAATAAATTTAAAACCGAGCTTTTGCTCGGTTTTTTAATTTATCCGGGGAGCACACCAACTGCTTGGTGTGCGTGGGGACGAGAAAGCCGCAGCGTTATGCGAGTTTGAACGAAGTGAAAGGCGAGCATCGCGAGGCGGGGTCGCGAGCGGCGAGGGTCAACGAGCCGACTTGTGACCGAGTCCTACCTTTAAGCAAATCCCCCGCGCAATATTTTTCTTCGTAAAACGCTTTATTTCGTTGTTGCTAATTTGCTCATATACCTCTGTGCTTCGCACAATAGTTCTTGGTATACTTCGCAAATTATCGCCTAGAAATAAGGCGTTTTTCTTTGAAAAATTATTTGCTCTGTTTTAAAAAGCTCGGTTTTTTAATTTATCCGGGGAGCAAGCAAACTAATAAATAATGCCATCTGCAAAATATACAAACGGCACAATTAAAACTTTACTTTCAAACTATCTAATTATTGCTTGAACCGATTAACTGAATTAAATTAATAAACAAATTAACAATATCAAGATAAATACTGATAGCAAAATCTAGGGCGGTTTCCCAATTATTTGCGCTTGCAACCTGTTTTAATTTAGCTAGATTATTAAAATCAAAAAGCAAATATCCCGTAAAAATCAAAACGCCAAAAGCGGCAAAAAATTTATTCCCTTTTATCCGTATAAATAAATTGATAATTGCAACTATTACCAAAATTATAAGACCTATAAACAAAAATTTGCCAAGCCAGGCAAAATCAAGTCCGGAATATGTGGCAATTAAGCCTGTGGCAAGCGTTGTTAAAGCTGTTATGCCAAGGGCTTTTTGCGAGGTGTCGCCATAAACAAGCGTAATAAGGCCCAAAGTAAAACCGCTTGCAAGTGTAAATAAGGCCATCATAACCATATTAAGTGGCATTATTTTGCGTGTAAACATTAAGACTATAAAGACAGCAATATTTATGAAGATTGCCCAAAAATTATATTTTTTAACTTTATCAAACTGCTGCATTTCAAACATTTTGTTAAAGATTTTTTGGGCATACAAACACCCTGCATAAGCGCACACTAAAGATGCACTTAAAATTACAAATGTTTTAGACATTAAAGTTTCAAACATATTTACCCCCTGTTATATAACAAACTAACTAATATATATTAGCAATTAGTTAAACAAAACTCAATCTTGGCTTTCGCTTTCCTTATTTTCTTCTTTCGTATCTGCCTTAGTAAAAACGGGTACCAAAACAGGCCCTTTTGGGTTAAGGTCTAACTTCATATCTTGTATAGGACGAAGATTAAGTTTAGGGATAAAATTTGGTGTTTGCGAATTTAAAGATTTAAAGGAATCTTGCCTTAAATGTTTTGTTAAAATAGAGCCTTCAAAAGTATATCTTGTGGCCGGCAAAACTAGATATCTTGTAGGTTTTACCAATAAGGCATTTGATAGTCTAAAAATGCCTTGTCCAATACGGGAAGCATTTCTTTCAGCATCAAGAATCAAACCCATACCTAAAGCATAAGATAATAAAGGCAAATGGAAACTATGTCTGGTTGCATCAAATTCGCCTTCTCCATATTCGGCTTTTCTCTTATCAGCATTTAAACCATAGAAGAATGGCAGAGCAAGCCCCAAATTACTCATACTATATAAAATCTGGGCATCTCTGCGGGCATTAGGTATTGCAGTAAGCAATTCTGCCTGTTTAATAATTAATTTTTGAGAATATTGGAAAACATTTGCCGTGCCAAAACCGATCATAAACCCGGCAGCGGTGCCAAGAGCAATATTTTCGCCTACGCTATGCTTCTCAGAAGGTATTAACAATAAGGTTGTTCCCGCAGTTGATAAAATGGCGGAGTTAAATAAGCCTCTTCCGTAAAATACTTTTCTTGGGGACCAGGCTCTAATAATCATTTGTGGTAAAGCCGTTGATAAGGCCCCTAAAAACTTAGCGTTTTCTCTATCTGCAAAATCATCATCAGGATTATTAGGCGTCCAGTTAGGATCTTGCCATCTTTCACGGGCAAAAGTAGCTGTTCCTTTAAATAGGGCATACCCTTCCAAAGAACTGGCTAGCACCATTCCACCCACATAAGGATATATCTTTGGATTTGTAAGCAACTTCCAAGGTCTTATGAAATCGGCTCTATTAAATTCATATCCCGGGGTAGCTAATTTTGGCATTCTTAAACGAATCCACCCCATCATTCCTAATGTTCCACAAAAAAGAGCAAAATAAGCCGAGGAAAAATCTACGAATTTATCATTTCCTTTAACTTTTATATCTAAGGACTTTATTTCAAAACCACTTGCAAACCTATTTAGACAAAAAGGAATAAGGGTAAAGGTAAGACCACCGATATTTTTAAAGAGCATTGATAGGGTCATACTGCTTCTATTTATTTCATATCCTTTAAGAAGGATATTGCTTGCAGCCCTTACCCCTGAAGAAGCTAACCCCGTAAGCCCTGCCGTAAGGTATAAAGGCCATACGGGCAATAATTGGTCTTTAGTTTTAAATAATCTGCCGTCTTTATCTATAAGATCCTTTTTTTCAGGATCATTTTGCCAAAGTTCTTTTTTTGCTTCATCAACTTTTAATACTCTCTTGTCTTTATCTGTCTGATAGGTCACTTGCCCCCTATAGCCTGTTGCCCAGGCAAGTCCCAAAACCCCTGCAGCAAGACCATAAGAGATATTTAAAAAAGTTCTTGCCCCCCATTTGCTAACCAACGGAGCAAAAACTGGTGCAACAAAACTTGTGATATAGGGTAAAAGTAAACCTAGCGTTACACTAGCAGCAGAACTCAAATTAAAAGGTTTTTGTTCCATAGTTAAAAGTAAGCCGGAACCAGCAGCACTATAACTTAATAGGTTAGAGAAGAATATTGGCCATATTTTACTTTTTGTTATAGAAAATTTTAAAGGTGTTTCATACGGAGTTTTGCTTGGCATACTAAATAAATCTGTTAAGAAAGCTGCTTTTTTATTTTTTGTCATATTAAGGATTGCTGTTTTAGGTAAAGAAAAACCTTGTAAACCTTCTAATCTAATTAAATTTGCTCCCTCCTCAAGATACAAGGCATTATTAAAATAAACTAATCTTGAGTTTGTTTTATCCTTGGGCAATATTTGGGCTTTATTCTTTTTAAAGAGCCTTTTTCTTGGGTCTGCAACTCCTAATTTTTCAAGTAAAGAGGCCTCTTGTGGAAAACCCCTGTTTAACCCAAGTTGCATAACTACTTTGCCCCTTGCATCATAGACATTAACAAATTCGGTAGCGGTATCACGGGAAATTAGTTTTTGTTTTAAATTGGGTTTAAAGTCTTTCCAGGAAGGTTTAATATAAATACCATCAATACCAAGGGTAATTTTATGCTTTTTTACAAGTTTTGTTATTATTTCTAACTGGTCTTCCGGCAAGGTAGCTTTAAAGAGTTTAAACATTTTGTCATTTACAAATAAGACATTATCTTTTATAGATATACTTTCTATTTTTACCGGTTTGTTATGTTTATTAACAATTTGTAAAGTTAACTTCTCAGTATTTATGGGTATAAACTCATCTTTTTTAAAGAAAGGGTTAAGCCATAAAATAGCATCTTTTACTTTCTTCCATACGGAAAGTTTTTCAACCGGAACTGCTGCTTTTGCGGCCACGGGTAAATTATTTGCACGGGTGGAATATATACCGCCTAAAGGTGTTTGCCTAAAGGTATAGCTAGATTTATAACTTTTTGATACAGGGCGCAAGACTTCCTGGGTTCCTATCAAAACGCCGTTTTTTACGTCTAAAATACGCCCGGAAACACTGCCAATAAGGGCCTGGCTCTCCCCGCCAAGGCGTGTAATAACTGCACTTTTAGCCATTTTAATAGGAGAATTTGCTACTTTTCTTAAATTATTCATCTTTTTTACATAGTCTAAACCAACCCCTTTTGCTTTTAAAGCATTTGCAATCTTAACGGACTTTGCAAAACTTAGCGGAACTTTATTAAACTTACGCAAAACATTCATAAAAGAAACAAAATTTTTAATTTTTATAACCCCTGTTCCAATAATTCTTACAAGATCTTTTGTGGCAACTATTGCTATTAAAATATCAGCATAAGAACTTAACCCCCAAATAACTTGTTTTGCATTATATTTGTTTAAAGATTTTTTATAAATATTTGAATCTTTATCGTAAGAAACTACTTTTTTGTGTGGATTTAAAGTATTTTGGCCGGCAACTTTGTTAATCATTCTCATTTTACCGGCAGGGTGTATATCTTCAAAACTTTGATAGATTAAATAGGCTGCCATAAGTTCGGCTTTGCCATATTTTTTTAGAAGGTCTATAGAATCATTTAACTTTTTATTATTCTTTGCTTTTTCTTGGTCAATAAATTCTATCTTGCCGTATTTGTTCATAGTTTGCCCAGGACGCTCCACAAAAGGCCTGTTTTCTTGTAAACTTTCGGCAAGTTCGGGTTTATATAATAAAGTTCCAAATAAAAGAGGATAGATACCGCCGCATACAAGATGCTGGGTTTTATTTTCTTTATCATTTACTATTTTACACTGAGCCGTAACTTGTTTTAAAATATTTGTTTTGCCTGCATCTGCCAGCATAAGGGCAACTTCTTCCCAGGCATTAGGGCTATTATAACCGGTATCGGCAGAAGCACATAAATTATGCTGACAATATTTGCTATCATACATAAAGTAATTTGAAAGCCCTTCAGCAGTAAAAAGATTCATCGTTTCCCAAAAGCCGTTTTCTTTATTTCTTACTTCATTTTCTTTTTTAATGGCTTCGGTAATAAATTGGGATAAGGCCTCTTCCCCTTTATAATTTGTTAGCAGGGTTGATTTTACCGCCATAGCAAGAATTTGCCCGAACATAGGTTCTTCATAATAGGCTTTAAGGAAATTAGTAAAAGTATAGCCATTACCATCTAAGTTTGCATAAGGTAACATAGAAGAAATAGCAAGGTCGCAAGCTTCAGGGGTTGCCAAACGGAAATTGGTTTTTTTATTAGATTGGCATTCAAAGGCTCTACCTGCACCTATGCTTCCACCCCCGGCAGCTAAAGCCGTGCAAGAAGAATAGTTTACATTATTCTCATAAGTTGTATAGAAAGTGCCACTGCAGGCTTTTAAATTTTTCCCGCTAAAATTGCTGTATAAAAAGTTTTTAATAAACTGCCTATCTTCACCGATTATAAATTGGTTTCTATCCAATCTTTTTTCTTTAATAGAACTTAAAACAGATAAGATATTAATAAAATCTTTTTTAGATTGCAGGTCATTAGTTCTTTTGAAATTTTCAACTACTTGATGAACCAAGTCTTTATAAAAAATTATTTCTTGTGCATTAAGGGCTTTTTCTTCTTGGTCATATCTATCGGAATATTGTTTGTATTGATAAGAAATATCCTTAAGAGCTTTATTCTTTTCTTCTTCAAGTTGGGCAAGGGTTGTTTGTTTCCAATTGGCTATTTCTTGGGTATAAAGGCCTCTTTGTTTTTCAATACCTAATTTAATTTCATTTAAGGTGTTAGATGCTTTTTCTTCTTTTTGTGCTAATTGGTTTTGTTTTATATTTTTTGCTTCTTGTGCGATTTTATATTCTTGATAAGTTTTGTGGGAAGTTATTTCGGGGTCTAAATTTAATTGTATTTTTGTATTTGTTATTAAGGGCGGTTGCTTTTTGGGGGCTAAATTAAGTTTTAAATCGGTTTTGTTTTCCTTCTTATCTTTGCTTAGTAAACTATTTTTAACTTTTGCTAGAGCCATCCGGGAGGAAAGGGGCAGGGATTCTTCAAATATATTTGGCTCTGCAAAAAGATCGTGTACCGGCTTATTTTTGTTTTCCTCTTTTATTAAAAGAGTCTTTATGTTCTCTATTTCTTGGAAAGCTGTTTTATCAAATTCCGCAAGGGCTGTTTGGACTGCCTCATCTATATCCTTTATATATTGCTTATATTGTTTTTCAAGTTCTTTTTTATATTCATGGGTAAAAACTTCTTTAGTTTTTTTAGTAGGAATATTTTCCTCGGGGTTAGTTTTTGTGTCTGCATCTTCAAGCGCATTATTTAAAGTTTCATTTAAGTTGTGGAGGTATTCTTTTGGGGATAGTTGGGGCGGGGCGACTTCTTCTAAGGCAATTTTAAGTTCCTCCTGTATTTCTTGTGGGGCCAGTTGTTCTGGCACAAGAACATAGGCTTCTGCCGTCAAATTAAACAAAAAAATAAGGGCTATCTTTAGACAGATAACCCTTTTATAAATCACCAAAAATTTTTTAGTATGGAAGTTATTTAAAAACTTTTTCATTTTTAACCTCACTGAAATATTTTTAAAACCACCTCATAACTAAAATATAAGTTATTAAATTGTTTTTCACAAGAGACTTTGGACCTAGGCGCCTCTAGGTCTAAAGTCCCAGATACCCTTAGGCACTTTTACCCTTGAAAATAACTAAAAATCATATATAATATAGATAGCTTTAACTAAGCATACAGGAGATACTTATGATAAAAAAATTAATCTACTCTTTTTTATTTATATCTTGTGCATTTAGCATTACTTTTGCGCAAATTCCCCCTTCTTCTGTATATGATAAAGAAGAAAAACCTTTGCTATATATTCCCTCCAGAGATTATAAAGAACCGCAGTATATGTGGGGCGTTTTTAATGATTACGATACTAAATATCAGACGAGATATGGTTTAAGCCAAATTTTAAAAACAGGCTCAGTCTATTTTTCTATTACCCAGGAAGGAACAGAAAATAAGCAAACACATTTTCAAAATGAAGAAGAAAATGTTAAAAATGAACTTGAAAATGCCTTAAACGAAGAAAACAGAAAAGATGAATTATCTAATGTCGTAAAACAAGCATTTAAATTGTGGTTTACGGAAACAATAAAAGCCATAAAAGAAGCAGGGCGCGAAGATGAATTTGCCGATATTATTCCGCTTTTAGATAGGTCTGTAAAAGCAATATTAGTTGATTATAAATCTAATCGTAATTTTATAAATTTTTCTTTTACTACAAATACCCGGATGCATAGTATATGTGATAATAATACTCGCGATGTAGTAGCCGGTGCCTGTTTTAATCGTGCTACTAAGGAAATATTTTCCCCCAATCCCTTTACGGAAGAGCTTTTTTATACTAGGAAAGCTTTAATGGGATATCTTAGGACAACTACTATTCCGATACTTGCCCATGAAATAGGCCATTATTATGGTTTAGTTGACCAGTATAAAGATTTTGGAGATTCTAATCCTATTCATAAAACAAAAGATAGGGTTATAGTAGGTTCTTCTTTGATGGCTGCTGCTGCTGCTAATAATATGTTGTATTGTGATGATATAGACGGCTTTATTAATTTAATAGATATTACTTTATCTAAGCAAAACGGCTGGTCGCAAAGAGCAAAAAACGGCTGGGCAAGTTTCTGTAATGGTAAAAATGTTCCTCATTATACACAAGATGTTACTTATAAAGATACTTTTTATAAAATGGGAAGACCGGTTAAAAGTTTATCGGAAAATATTCCTGTGGCATCTACTACAACGCAAAGAAACAATAATAATTCAAACAACAAACCTCGCTCAAATAGCCAAATAAAACCCTTCACTTTTTATAGTAGTCAACATAAGTATGACTTTACTTATAATAGAAATGATTTAATGGCTACAAAAAAGGATGATAAGTATTCTTACAGATACTCTTACTATAAAAATAATGGTATC
>JAFQAA010000091.1 GCA_017417005.1 Elusimicrobiaceae bacterium
AAAACAAAAAAGATTCCGCTTTAAAAAAATTACAGGAACTGGAAGAGGCCGTTAAAAATATAACGCAAAGAATGCGCAAAATAATAATTTCCGTTCGGCCACCTCAGTTAAGGGAAATAGGCCTTGTTTGCGCCATAAAAGATTTAATAGATAGTTTAGAAGCTTCTTCAGATATTAAATTTCATTTTAAATCCGATATACCTGAAGGTATAAATATTTCTGAAGAAATAAAAATAGTTTTATATCGTAGTGTTCAAGAGTCAATAAATAATGTATTCAAACACGCAAAAGCAAAGAATATATGGGTGAGCTTGAAAGAGGAAAAAACTTCTGTTCTGCTTACAATAAAAGACGACGGGATTGGCTATAAAGAGTCTAAATCAAACTCTGTCAAAAAGATGGGCTTGCTCGGTATGAGAGAAAGCGCCACCTGTATAGGCGGAACCTTTGATATAAAAGGAAAAAGTGGGAAGGGAACTCTGGTAAGCGTGCGTTGTCCCAAAATATCTTATATTAGGAAGGTAATATGGTAAATATAGTCTTAGCAGATGACCATGTAATGGTCCGCAGTGGTATAAAAGCTGCCCTTGAAAGGAAGAGAAAAGATATTCAAGTAGTTGCCGAAGTTTCTAACGGCAAAGAATTACTTGAATTGCCCGAAAGTCTAAAAGTGGATATTTTCCTTGTTGATATATCAATGCCCCTTTTAAACGGAATAGAAGCTACCAAGAAATTAAAACGCATAAGAAAAGATGCTAAAGTGATAATTTTAAGTATGTATGATGACCGGGTTTCTGTTGAAAGAGCAATAAGAGCCGGTGCAAACGGCTTTATTATAAAAGTATCTACTATAGATGAAGTTTTAAATGCTATAGAAGATGTTTCAAAAGGGAAATTCTTTTTATGTTCCAGTATTTCTAACTATGTTTTTGAAGGCTTTCTCAGTAAAGCAAGCGGTAAAAGAAATGCCCATACCCTTACGGCTAAAGAAAAAGAAATTTTGCAGCTTGTGGCAGAAGGTTATTCAAGCCGCAAAATTGCAGCAGAGTTTGGCCTTTCTTTAAATACCGTTCATGTCCATAGAAACAATATAATGCACAAACTTAAATTACATAAACAAGCTGACCTTATTCGTTATGCAATAAAGGAAGGCATAGCGCATATTTAATGAGAATCATTGCTGGCACAGCGCGCGGACGCAAAATATTTTCAGTATCAAAGAAATTACCGGTAAAACCCATTTCTGATAGAATTAAACAATCGGTATTTGATATTTTGCGTCCGCGCATACCAGGGGCTTTTATGCTTGATTTGTTTTGTGGTACAGGCAATGTTTCCTTGGAGGCTATTTCCCGCGGTGCGCAAAAAGTTGTTATGGTAGATTGGGAACTTGCCTGTATAAAAAATGTTAAACGCAATTTAGTTCATTTAGGATTTACTGAAAGAGCCGTTGTTTTAAAAGGTGATTTGCTAAAACCTCTTAAATGGCTAAATGCCTATAATACCCCTGAAGGTTTTGATATTATTTTTATGGGGCCGCCGTATAGAGATATAAACAATAATCCTTTAAGTTTTACAGAACCTGTTTTAGAGCAAATAGCTATTTGCAAACTTCTTTCAAAACAAGGCCTTATTGTTGCACAACATCACAAAAAAGAAACTTTTAAAGTGCCTGAAGATTTTGAAATTTTCCGTGAAGAAAAATACGGAGATACCCTAGTTCATTTTTTAAGGCACAAAAATGTTTGAATATAAACCGCGCGAACTTAATTACTCAAAAATAAAAACCTATAAAGAGTGTCCTTATCTTTTTAAACAAAAGTATGTTAAAGGGATAAAGGAAGGCCTTATTGCAGCGAGTTCACTTGGGGTTAGTGTGCATAGAACTTTAGAGGCTTACCACTCAACAAAATCTTTTAATGGAATTTTAAAATTTTATAACAAGTATTTTATTAGCGGTGGTTATCAAAGTGCGCAGGAACAAATGGAGTATTATCTAAAGGGTAAAGAAATGCTTCAAGAATATGCTTTAAAAGACCAAGAGCGTAAAAGCGAAGTTTTTTCAACGGAAAAAGAATTTATTTTTGATTATAAAGAATGGACTATACGCGGTAAAATTGACCGCATAGATAAAATAGATCAAGATGCCTGGGAAGTTATTGATTATAAAACTGATTTGGAACCACCCCTTGAGTTTAATGCCAAAGAATCTTTACAACTTGCCATATATAGCATTGGCGCAAGAAGATATTGGAATATGAAAGAAGGCAAGGCCTCTATTTATTTTGTTTCTAATAACACAAAAGCCAGTGCTGATTTTAAAGATTTTAATGAGGAAGAAGTTCTAGAGATTTTTGTTAAAACCGGAGAGTTGATTTTAAAAGAGGAATTTGAACCTAATTTAGAGCATTGCCAAAAGTGTTTACTTAGAAACCGCTGTCCCCATAGTTCAGCAAGAGAGGAAATTTTATGAAGTTTATTTTAGGTATTATTTTAGGTGTTATTTTAGCCTTAGGTGTCTTTTTATCTTTACCTCAAAAAGAAAAGGCTTTGTATAAAAAAGAAAATATTGCCAAAAATAAACAAACAGAAACAGCCCCTGTGTTAAAAGGGCCTTTAAATATTTTAGAAGCCTTAGATAAGTATATAGAGTTAAATCCCACAGATTCTAATGCTTACCTTCAAAAAGCAGATTATCTTGCTAAAAATGGCAAACTTAAAGAGGCTTTACCTTTTTATGATAAGGCTTTATATTATGATGGACGCAATGCTCAAGCTTATATGAACCGCGGGGCGGTAAACTATATGCTTGGCAATTATGAGGCTGCAAAACGCGATTTATCCGTTGCTATAAACTTAGATTCTTCTAAGGGAGAAAACTTTTTTAACCGCGCTCTTGCCAATATCAATTTGGGTTCTTATAACCAGGCAAAAGATGATTTTAAAAAAGCAGCCACCCTTTTTAACAAAGCAGCCGATAGAAAATCTTTTGATAAAGCAAACCAGGGCTATCAGGCAGCTTCAGCAATGCTTGCCCAAAAAACAAAAAGAAATACAAATACTCCAAGTGTTAACAACCAAGGAAATTTTGAGGAAAACACCTTTAAAACTACCCCTAATGAAGCTTTAAATAAGCAATATACCAGCCAACTTATGACAAGTTTATCTAACACAAATGGTATGCTTGAAAAGTTTAAAGAAGCAAGACAAAAGGCTGGCTCAGAACCGGGAGTGATGCCTGATTTTGAAAGTTATGCCTCTTCTATGCGCGAACAGGCTGGTCAAAAATTTAAACAGGAAACATCGCTCCAAAAGACTTTTCTTGATTATAAGGACGAGGCTTATAAAAAACAAGCTTTAGGCGATACCAAGGGCGCTTTAGAAGCTATAAATAAAGCAATAGAACTTAACCCCAAAGAAGCAGATTTATATAGGCAAAGAGCCCAACTTAATATGGCAGCTAAAGACCCCAAAGCTGCAATTAGCGATTACACAAAAGCTTTGAATTTAAATCCGAAAGATGCCTCAAGCCTTTATAATAGGGCGCTTGTCCGCGATATGATAGGCGATAAAAAAGGCGCAAAACAAGATATGGCAAAAGCATTAGACGAATATCAAAAACAGGGTAATAAAGAAGGCGTAAAACAAGCCCAGGAAATGAAAAATCTGTGGGAAGGCAAGCAGGTTTCATCTCCAAGACAAGATAAAGATTTTATTGAAGGTGCAAATGCCTTTAATAGCGGTAAATACCAAGAGGCTTTAAGAAATTGGGATAATTTAATAAAAAAATATCCTCAGGAAGCCTCCGCTTATTATAACCGCGCTATAACTAATGCCAGGTTAAACAATACTGTTGCGGCTGAAAAAGATTATAGACAAGCAATAAAACTTAATCCCAATATGACTGAAGCCTTAGATGGTTTAAGTTCTGTTTTAGTCGGGCAAGGTAAAGCGGAACAAGCAATGCCTTATATAGAACAATCTCTTAAAATTAATCCTGAAAATCCTGGGGCTTATCGTATGCGTGCGGTTGCAAATATGGAAAAAAATCCAAACCAAGCCTTAAAAGATTTTGGGGAAGCCCTTTCTTATGATAGGGAAGATGCTGTTTCCTATTTTTACAGAGGTATCTTAAATGCTCAAAATAATAATGTTCAAGCAGGTATTTCTGATTTACAAAGTGCCATAACTTACGGGCAAAAACAGAATAATAAGCAAATTGTTGAAACAGCGCAAAATATTTTAAATGAGTTAAAACAGCAAGGTAATTAAACACGATTTATGAGTTTAACAGAAGATATTTTTAATAAGGTTAGTGCAGGCAGAACGCCTAATCAAAACGATTTTAATGCCGGCAAATTCTTTTTACTATTAAAAGATCCTTTTGGGCTTTGGTGCAACTATCACGCCCCTAAAGAAGAAGCCGTAAAAGAAGATAATTTATACGAAGATTTACGCAGTAAAACCGATAGAGATATTAGAGATATTTGGATTCATGAGCATTGTAAAACAACTATTGTAATAAATGCTCCTAGTGAAGAAGAACGCTTTAAACAAACCTTAAATGCTATGGAACAAGGTATAGAAGGCATTATTGGCGCCAATCTTTGGGATCTTAGGGGGGAAATCGGTTGTTATGGCGGGGTTAATTTGCTTAAAAAAATTCCTCAAGGAAAAAGTGTTTTTGGCGACTATCACTATCAAATAGTTCAACTAAAACGCGCCGGCAGTATGAAAGAACACTATGCCATGCAAACGGCTTTGCTTAGTTCAATTTTAGATAAAATACAAAATTGTCACGAACCTAAATCTTTATTTATCTTTAAAAGTAAAGAGCAGATTCTTGACTATACAAAACTACAGGAAAAAGTGCAGAGATATTTACATAAGTGGCGTTCAATTAAGGAGGGTTCTTTAGTGCCAGAAGCCGCAAAACCACCCAAAGCAGCACTTTCGCCCTGGCGTGTATACGCAAATAAATATGTTTTTGAAAAGAAAGATTTAGTTTTGCTTCCACACTTAAATTCAGCTCAAAGAATAATTTTAAGAGAGAATAAAATTAACACTTATGAAGATATTGTAAACGCCGGTTTCGATAAAATTAAAGAACTTCTTTTTGACCCGGAACATAAAAGCAATATTACTGAAGATGTTTATTATCACGCTTTGGCCTATCACTATAATAAACCTGTTTTAAGGCAAAAAGGTGTTTTCCCTTTACCACCAAAAGAACGCAATTTATATTTTGATTTTGAAACTACGGAAACTTTTACAAAAGATACCCGCTCTTTTGTTTATTTAATAGGAGTTTGGGATAAAGAAGAGGGGAAATTTGTTTCTTTTGTTGCCAAAAATGAAGCTGAAGAAGAAAAAATATTTAAACAATTTGCCGATTATATGGGTGATCCTAAAAAAGCGGTTTTATATCATTGGACGGAATACGAAGTAAAAAAGATGAAGGAACTTTGCAGCAAATACCCAGCCATAAGTGAAGATTTAAAAAAACTCATTAGTACTTGCATAGATTTAAAAATCGTTATGGAAAAGGCTTTTTATTTTCCCTCGCCAAGTTTATCTTTAAAAGCAGCCGCTCCTGCTTTTGGCTTTAGATGGCGTCAAGATGATTGCGGGGCAATGGATAGTATGGTATACTTTACTAAGTGGCTTAAAGAAGGCGATGAAACTTTGCTTAACAAGGTTTTAATGTATAATGAAGATGACTGCCGTGCAATGTTATATATAGAAGATTTTTTAAAACAAACTGAGATTATAGAGGTAAAAAATGACTAAGATATCAAAAGTTATACAATATAGCGTGTTTTTGGTTAATGAACCCGGTTCTTTAGAGCGTTTTTCAAAAATGATAGCTGATGCCGGGCTTGATATTGTGGGTATATCTTCTGATGTCCGCTATGAATCTGCCGTTGTTAAATTTGTTATTGCAGGGGAAAAAGATATCAATTTGCCTTCCTTAATTGCTAAAAACGGCTATACGGCAATTAGAACGGATGCTATTTGTATTCAGGCGCAAAATAGAGTTGGCTTTTTGTTTCAATTATCAAAACTTCTAGGCGAGCATAAAATAAACATTAATAATATTTATTCCGCTGCTGTGGAAGATACCCAAGCAAGAATATTTTTAGTTGTTGATGATTTAGAAAAGGCTGTTTCTTTACTTGAAGAAGCAAATTTGTAATTCAAGGAGAAATATGTGTATTACGAACAAATAGACCCCAATTTAAGGGTATTAGTCGGTAAGACTGAAAAAGTGATTTGGTATGGCAAACCCGATAAGAAATGTTTTGTTTTAGAAGGTATATTTAACCCTCTTTTGCCTTTTGCTTTGATATGGGGGATAATTGATTTTGGGTTTATATGATTTACTTTTTTTGCTTCACAATCTAGTGGCGAAGCAGGTGGCGTGCCTATTTTATTTCTAATTGGTTTTTTTATGATTCATTTGCTACCAGTGTGGCTCTATCTTTTTGGTTGTTTAACGGTTTTTATAAGATATCAAAATACTTCTTATATAGTAACTGATCAGGCTGTTTATATTTCAGATGGTGTAATTTCAAGGCATTTTAACAGAAAGCCCTTTGCCGAACTTTCTGCTGTAGATTTACACATAGGTATAATTGATAGAATGATAGGCGTCGGAGATATTGTAATGAGTTCTACAAATTCTAATGCCGGTGCTATGTATGGTAATGGAAGAAAACTTCAAAATAATTTATCAATTTGTGATATTAGAGAGTATCAGGAAGTTTATAAAATTATCCGTGATTTGCAGACGGATGTTTTTGCCGATGTTCAATATCCCAATGCTTACCGCCCGGAATGTAACCCCGGTTATAATACAAAATATGAAAAGGGCGGAAAGCCTGATTATCAAGAAGAATATTTTAATAAACTTGATAATAATAAATAAGTTATCTTAAATAAAAAAGCCCCATCTTTAAAACGGGGCTTTTTTACAGGCTAAATATTATTATGCTTTGGCAAGAAGTTCAGCTTTGGCTTGTTCTTCCATTTTAATATAGTCAAACTTGCCGGTGCCGGTTAAAATAATTTCATCTATATGTTTAAGATTTTTTGGAATCCAAAGTTCGCTATAACCAAGTTTTTTGAATCCTTCCTGCATTTCTTGCATAGTAGGATTTTGTTTAGTGGTGTAAGCAAAAAGTTGTTCGCCGCGTTTTGCATCAGGTAATCTTAAAACGGCGTGCATATCATCAGGCCAAATTTCTTTTAAAGCATTTTCAACCGAGGTTAAAGAAATCATTTCGCCTGCAATTTTAGCGAAGCGTTTTGCTCTGCCTTTAATTGTGATAAAGCCTTTTTCATCAATTTCCACAATATCGCCTGTCGGATACCAGCCATCTTTTAAAGG
>JAFQAA010000092.1 GCA_017417005.1 Elusimicrobiaceae bacterium
CAAGTCCGGGGTATTTTAGAGGGATGGAGCTTAATTCTTTAGAAGAATTAGAAACAATTTTAAAAGAAGGTCTGCCTGTATCTAAAACAAGTTTTGATGGTGTTTATTTTACTCCTGATATAGGATTAGCTTTTATTTATGCTGATAATAATGGTGTTAAAGAGAGAATTTCTGTTTTATTAAAGAATATCAATTATAAGGAACTTACTCCTATTAATCCACCTGCGGAATATGCTTCCACAAGGGATGTTTTACCTGAAGAAATAGGTGATGTTATAGTTTGGACCACTATTGATGGCAAAGAAGGTTGGTATAAAGCAATTTTAGATGAAGATAATAAAATTGCTTTACTTCATAGTGATGAAGTCCAGACCCAAGTTCCGACACAAGAACAGCAAGTAGAAACATCTTGGTTGGCTAAATTAAAAACAAAAATAGCAGCAAAAAGAACTGCTGCCTATAATAAAAATCCAGAAAATAAAGCGGAATTTTATCTAAAAGAAGCCAAGGCGGCCTACGAAAAAGAAAACCTTGATTTAGCGGAAGATTATTATAAGCTGGCTATAGCTCAAGATCCTAATAATGCCAAATATTATCATGAACTAGGCAGATTTTATGATGATGTCTATATTGATAAATATTATCAAAATTTAGCCTTAGAAAACTATAATAAAGCAATATCCCTAGACCCTAAAAATGGTGAATATTATTATTCAAGGGCTCTTCTTAAACAATATTTATTAAAAGATACTCCAGGTGCTATAAATGATTTAGCTATGAGTATGAAATATGGAATGAAAGGATTTCACACTGAAAGTTTATTTAAAGAATGGACCGAAGATTATATAAAGAGTCAAAAATCTTCCCAAAGCCAGACTTTAAAACCTAATTTTGAGCCAACAGCAATGGAAACAGATTATATTCCGACATCTTATACCGGCGCAAATACTGAAAAGCCTTTAAATCTTAAAACGGACATAAAAAATGGGGGGAACTCTCTAATCGCTAATGAAGATATACTATATGAACTTAGCTATGAAGATTATAAAGGCACACCAACACTTCCGGATATAGAAAGGCGTATAGGTTCTCGCTTATATCGGACGGCTGCGAAGTATAAATTGAAATTAAATGAAAGTGATGTTATCTGGATAGAAAATAATATATCAAAAAATTCCAAACACAGAGATTTATTTTGGCTGATTGATAGCACGGAACCGAAAAACAGAAACATAGAAACTTTAAATTATATTGCTACATTTTTTAACCAGTTTATAGATATGCCTGATATTCCGCGAAATGTAAATAAAGTCTTAATAGCACTTTCAGGAGAATATTGGGCCTGGTATAAAAAATGGGTAAAAGATTTTGGAAGTCGCAATTTCCTTATTGAACGCTGGTTAGAAAAGGCCTATACGGATAAAGGTATAGTGCCGGATAATCCCGAATTTTAAAAAGATAAAAAAAGAATAATTCCTTTTTCTCTTATCAAACCTCTCTAATATTGCTATAATTAAAGTGTGTTAGAGGTTAATAATTTAAGAGTTTCTTTTAAAATTGATACTAAAGAAATTAATGTATTAAAAAACCTTTCTTATCAGTTAAGTAAGGGAGAAGTTTTGGCGCTTGTCGGCGAATCGGGCAGCGGTAAATCAGTCCACGCGCTTGCGCTTTGCTCTTTACTTGCGGATAATGCCAAAGTGGAAGGTTCCGTTAAACTTGAAGGTAAAGAATTATTAAAATTATCTCCTAAAGAAATGCGCAAAGTTTTGGGTAAGAAAATTTCAATGGTCTTTCAGGACCCTATGAGTTCTTTAAACCCCGTTTTAACTATTCAAAGCCATTTTGTGGAAACTCTTAAAACCCATTTTAAAATCACCAAAAAAACAGCTTTACAAAGGGCAAAAGAAGCCCTTAAATCAGTAGAAATTGACGAAAGTTGCCTAAAAAAATATCCTCACCAACTTTCCGGCGGTATGCGCCAGCGTGTTATGATAGCCATTGCCCTTTGCCTAAAACCACAAATTTTAATTGCCGACGAGCCGACAACCGCCCTTGATGTTAGCGTGCAAAAACAAATTTTAGATTTAATAAAAACTTTACAAAAAGAAACAAACACCGCTGTTCTTTTTATTACCCATAATTTAGCAATAGTTCAAGATTTGGCAAAACGCGTTTTGGTTCTTTATGCAGGCGAAAAAATGGAAGAAGCCCCTAAAGAAGAATTTTTTAAAAATCCAAAACATCCGTATAGCAGGGCACTTTTAAATTGTTTAATTTCTATTGATGAAAGGCCTAAAAAATTAAACGCTATTGAGGGTAATCCGCCCCAAAGCGGGCAAGTTTTTCTCGGTTGTCCTTTTGAGCCGCGCTGCCCAAACAAAAAAGCAATTTGCGCTACTAAAAAACCTGTTTTAAAAGAAGTTTCCAAAAAACATTTTGTTGCCTGCCATCTTTACAAGGAGGCAGAAAAATGAAGGAACTTGTCCGTATAGAAAATCTTTGTAAAATCTACAAACCGGCTTCATTATTCGGCGGGGAAAATAAGGAAGTTTTAAAGAATATAAATTTAACTATTTACGAGGGCCAAAACCTTGGTTTGCTTGGCCCAAGCGGGTGCGGTAAAACAACCCTTGCCAAAATTATTTTAGGGCTTGAAACTCAAACTAGCGGTAAAATTTTTATTTTAGGCAAAGATATTTCCACCTTAAACAAAAGAGATTTTAAAAAAGTGCGCTCTCAAGTGCAAGTTGTTTTCCAAGACCCTTATAGTTCGCTTGACCCAAGAATGACAATAGAGCAAAGTTTAAAAGAACCTTTTATTATTCACGATATAAAAGTGCAGGAAAAAGATTTAAAAAAACTTGTCAGTTCAGTAGGTATAAGTTATAGCGATATTAAAAAATACCCGCACGAGTTTTCAGGCGGACAAAGACAAAGAATTTGTATTGCCCGCGCCCTTGCCTTAAAACCAAAACTTATTGTTTTAGATGAACCTGTTTCTTCTTTAGATGTTTCCGTGCAGGCACAGATTTTAAATTTGCTTTTAGAAGTAAAACAAGAATATAATTTGACCCTTTTGCTTATCTCGCACGATTTTGCCGTATGCAATTTTATTTGCGATAATATTGCTATAATGTCTAAAGGAGCTATTGAAGAATACGGCAAGGTAAGTGAAGTGTTAAAAAATCCGCGTGGCGAACAAACAAAAAAATTACTTGCTTGTTTGCCTAAATTACAAAAGGAGAAAATATGCAAGTAAATCATCAAAGAATGTTAAAAAACTTTTTAGAAATAACAAAAATTTATGCACCTTCCGGCGAAGAAAAGGCTATGCTTGATCATGCAAAAAAAGAACTAACAAAACTTGGTTGCAAAGTTTATATTGATAAAGCAGGTAAAACCTTTGGCTCCACAGCGCAAGGTAATTTAACGGCAAATTTTAAAGGAAATATTAAATCAGCCCCGTTTATTTTGGGTGGGCATTTGGATACGGTGCGCCCTTGTAAAGGGGTAAAACCAAGCGTAAAAAACGGCAAAGTTATTACGGATGGCAAAACGATACTTGGCGCTGATGATAGGGCCGGCCTTGCTATGATTTTTGAAATTTTAAGAACTCTCAAAGAAAATAAAGTTAAACACCCGCCGGTAGATATTATTTTAACCCTTTGTGAAGAGGGCGGTATGTATGGCTCAAAATATCTAGACACAAAAATAATAAAAGGTAAAGAAGGACTTTTGCTTGATAGCGAAAGTAATGAAGAACTTGTTGTTAATGCGCCAAAAGCAGTTTTGTTTTACGCTACAATTAAGGGCGTTGCTTCCCACGCGGGGGTGGCACCGGAAAAAGGTATAAATGCCTTGCAGGTGGCCGCAAAGGCAATTTCTATGATGCGCCTTGGCCGTATTGACCCGATGACAATTTCAAATATCGGTGTTGTTAACGGTGGGCAAAGCACCAATGTCGTTATGCCGGAATTAACTTTAAAAGGCGAAGTTAGAAGTCGCACAAAAGGCCATCTTGAAAAAGAACTTAAACATATTGAAGATTGCTTTAAAAAAGCAGCAAAAATGTTTGTCAAAAAAGTTGACGGCAAAACAATTAAACCGGAAATTATTTGGTCAACAGAGTTAAAATATCCGCTTTTAGATATTGCTCCTAAATCTGCCTTAATTACCCATATTAAAAATTGCGGTAAAAAGTTTGGGCTTAATATTAAAACTGCTTCAAGCGGTGGTGGTTTTGATGCCAATGTCTTAGCCGGCAAGGGTCTTTTTATGCCGATTATCGGCGTTGGTTATGCTGATGAGCATACAACAAAAGAATCTCTTGATATAGAAACTTTCTTTAAAACGGCTGATTTAGTTTTGGATATTGTTTTAAATTATAAAAAGTAATTAATAGTTAGGAAGTTAGGAACTTTTTAAAATGGGCCTTTGGACCTAGGAAAAGCTGGGTCCAAAGGCTCTTGTATGTATAGACGAAAAACTCTATCATATAAGTATGGGAAAACTCTTGTTGAAAATAGCTAAAAAAATAACAGCACTTGGGCTTGTGCTGATATTATTATTTAATATTACTAGCGAGGCCTTTGCCACTTTAACTTTGCCCCAAAATGAAGAGCTAGCCCAAGAAATAAAATCTGTCTTACAGGAAACTTTTGCAGCGCAAGAAACAAGTAATTATAAAGAGTGCGTAAATAATAATTCTGTATCCGCTTGTCAAAATTATCTAAGAGATCTTAAAGCCCAATTTTCCAAAAGTGTAACTAATGCACAAAAGAATAATACAACTATTGAAAGTAAAAAAAGTTATAAAGAATACGAAAAAGAATATAAACAGGCAATAGAAAAAGAATATCAAAGAGCTACTGAAGAAATAGAAAAAGAAATAAGACAGGCCTTGTGGTATAGCGATTTAAGTTGGGAAAGTGTAAACCATTTAAACTATCTAAAGAAACAAAACTTAGAAGAACTAAAGGCGTGGAAAGAAAACGAAGAAAAGAATATAAAAAGCGGATATGGCAAATATGAAAAAGACTATCAAGTTTGGCAAGCAAAAGAAACTAAACTGCAAGAAGAAGCCGGAAAGAAATATTTAAGAGAAGAAGCAAAAAAGATAATAGCAAGCTACGAAGCAACAGAAAGCAAAAAAGCCAAAAGAATAGCCCGGGAATTGCTGGTAGCTTTATTACATAGCGAAGGAAAAATAGGGGAAATAATAGAAGATAGAGATCAAGTAGAAAAGATATTGCTAGAAGCCTTGGAAGGTAAGCCGTGCGCAACAACGCTTGGCAGCAAAACCTTGACCAAAGCAGGTGCGGATAAATATATAGGGTATGATAAACCGGGAGTATATCCTAGTTTGACAAGAGAAGATTGGCAAATAATAGAAGCAGGATATAAAGAGGAAGAAGCCTGCCAAAATGCTTTTATTGCGCTAGAAGGGTTAGGGCTTTTGGAAGGTAAAAAAGAATCGGTAAAAAAAGTAGAAAGATTTATAGAGGAAAATAAGGAAGAAATTGCAGCCGGAGATAGTTTAATAAGCGCAAGTGCAGTATTGCTAAGGTGGAAGGCCTATCAAACATTAAAAAGATATATAAACAAACAATATGTAGCAGAGAATGAGAATAAAAGAACAGGAATAGGTGGTTTTGGCGGGATCTCAGAAAGAATAGCCTATAACGGCAATTATTTAGGCAAGATATCGGTATGGACGCAAAGGGAAGACGGGAGTAATGCCTGGGAAGACTTAGCAGAATTACTTGCAGAAGAAGGAAGTTTTGAGAGTAAAGAGATATTAAAAAGCTCGGTAAATAGTTGCAAAATAGAAAAAGAAGTAATAGGGAGAGATAAACTTGAATGCCAAACGATAATGCCGTTTTTGTATGGAGCGCTTTTGCATGCGCCAAAAGTAATGGATAGCGCACGCCCATATCAAGAGCCAATACCACAAAATAAAGAATATTTTGATGAAAATGGGCGTATTAGACAAGTAGATACGGCGGCAATAAAATATAAAAATAGCATAATAGAAAAAGATTTTAGAGAAAAACTACAAAAATATGGAACAAATGTATCAAGCGGGTTAGCAGGGTTTTTATACAATATAAAATTTAATGATATGCCTGTATATGCCAAGATGAACTTGGATAATAAACTGGCAAAAGTATATAAAAATATACCCGGATATACAAAAGAAAGTGCAAGATATAGAGAATTAAAAGCAGGTAGGATAGTAGTAGCGATATTTAAGTATTTAGGAATAGGTTTAGATATAGCGTTTACCTTTACCTTGGTGGGAGATGTAACTAAAGGAGCCCTGGGAGCAAGAGCTTTAATAAGAGCAAAAAATCTGCTAAAAGGTAAAAAGCTCTTAAGCATAACCCAAAGGGCAAATATCTTGCGCCAAATAGCCTTTATAAGAGAAGGGTATAAATTAAGACGCTTTGGCAGGAATTTTACCGCAGGTATAGTAAATAGTGCAAATATAGGCAGAAAAATCAATGCAAGTGCGTATTTAGCCCAAAAACAAGGAATGAGCCCAATAAACTATATGCTGCATAATATAGCATATCAAAGGGGCAAAAATATAGTTTTAAAAAAGAATATCTTGCTGGTGGAAGGAAGCCAAGATTTCTTTAAGAGCAGTTATTATATACCTGGAGTGCATAAAGATATTTTTAG
>JAFQAA010000093.1 GCA_017417005.1 Elusimicrobiaceae bacterium
TCCGGACAAAGACCTTCCGGAATGACGAGTAGAATAGAGCAAATAGCGGCATAGGGTTTTGAGACTAGTTTTAATTAGTTTTTCTTTTTTTAAAAAACGAGACAGAATATGAGGTTTTTGCGAGGATTTTGCGTTTAGAGAAGGCTTGCCGAGCGAAGCATATCCAGAGCGGGCGGCAGCCCCGTATATGTGAGCGAGGCATAACGCACTATAAACGCAAAAGCCGAAGCAAAAAAATTATTTGAAGACTTTTAGGGTATCTTTGTGCCTTACAGGCAGACATTCTTGCACTACAAGAGTATTATTAACTAAAGTTTGAAGTTCCTTAATATCATCATCGTTTAAAACTTCTTTATAATAGGTTGTGCGGTATTGGTGGGGTATATTATATTGCTTAATTAAAGCCATAGTTTGCTTTATTTTTGCAATATCAACAGGTCTTTGGCAAACAGCCTCGTATTTAGTAAAAGGGGCTTTAAGGTCCATTGCAATAAAATCTACTAATTTTTGTTTTAAAAGATTTTCTACAATACTAGGGTTTGTGCCGTTGGTATCAAGTTTAACAAGAAAACCCATTTTTTTAAGTTTAGCGCAAAACTCGGCAAGATCGGGTTGCAAAGTGGGCTCTCCACCGGTTATAACAATGCCGTCAAGGCGGCCTTTGCGCTTTTCTAAAAACTCTTGAAGTTCAGCCTCTGTTAAGGCATCGGGCTGGGCGGCATTATATTCAAGAAGTTCGGGGTTATGGCAATAAGCACATCTTAAATTACAACCCCGGGTAAAGAGTATTGCTGATACTTTACCCGGGAAATCTATCATTGAGAATTTGATTAGTCCGCCGATTTTCATGCCTGTAAGTTAATCAAAAACCCAAAAATTATTTAGCAATTGCAATTTGTGCTTGTTGTATTGCTATTATTATTTGTGGTGTTTGTGGTATTGGTGCTGTTTGTGGTGTTTGTATTGTTATAATCGCTGGAGCATTCAGAACCGCAGCCGCAGGACATCTTCATATTTTTGCGCATTGCAAATTCTTCTTTTTTACCTTTGTTCCAATTTTGAACGGGACGCAAATAGCCAACAACTCTTGAGTAAACTTCGCAATTAGAACCTTTGGTATTTTCAAGCTTGGTTTTAAGCTCGCTGATTTTGTTTTCAATATTGTGTTTTTCTTGTGCTGTCATAAAATTTCTCCTTACTACCTTTATATTTTTGCAAATTATTTTTGCTTAATCAAGACCCAATTTTAAAATTGGGTCCAAAGCCCTAGGGACACAACCTTATTTGCTGTAAAGTTGTTCTTCCAAAAGGGCGATTTGTTTTTCAATTTCTTCTCTTCTGTGTTCTTTGCATTTGGGACATTCAAAATGTTCCCCTTCAATATAACCGCAAATGGGGCAAACACTGAAGGTTGGGGTAATTGAAAAATACGGCAAGCTATAGCCATAGCACACTTTTTTGATGAATTGTTTAAGGGCGCTGGTGTCCTTAATTTTTTCACCCATAAAAATATGTAAGACGGTGCCGCCGGTAAATTTTGCCTGAATAGAATCTTGCAAATCTAGTAATTCAAAAACATCATCGGTATAGTTGACCGGTAATTGACTTGAGTTTGTATAGAAAGGCGGTTTGCCTTGGTTTGCAATCTCATTATCAGCAACTATAATATCCGGGTATTTTGCCCTGTCAAGTTGGGCTAAACGATAAGAAGTGCCTTCCGCCGGGGTTGCTTCCAAGTTATAATTATTGCCGGTTTCTTTTTGGTAGGAAACAAGTTTTTCTCTCATAAAATCCATAACTTTTTCCGCAAATGCGCGGCCTTTAGGCGTGCCGATATTTTCGCCAAACAAGTTAAGGCAGGCTTCGTTTAAACCAACAAGACCAATGGTAGAAAAATGGTTCTTCCAATATTCATTAAAGCGTTGCTTTACGCTTCTTAAATAAAAACTCATATAAGGATATAAGTTAGCTGAAGTAAAGCGTTCAATAACTTTACGCTTAATTTCAAGGCTGAGTTTGGCTAGATCCATTCTTTCTTCAAGATTTTTGAAAAATTCTTCTTCCGTTGCGCTGATATAACCAATACGCGGCATATTTATGGTAACAACGCCGATAGAACCTGTTAAAGGGGCAGAACCGAAAAGACCGCCGCCTCTCTTTTTAAGTTCTCTATTGTCAATTCTCAAGCGGCAACACATAGAGCGGGCATCTTCGGGGTTCATATCGGAATTAACGAAGTTTGCAAAATAAGGAATGCCGTATTTTGCCGTAATATCCCAAAGCGGTTCATAAGCCGGGTTATCCCAGTCAAAATCTTTAGTGATATTATAAGTAGGAATAGGGAAAGTAAACACTCTGCCTTTTGCATCGCCGTCAAGCATAAGTTCAAGGAAGGCTTTGTTAAACATATCCATTTCTTTTTGAAACTCGCCGTATTTTTTATCTTGCACTTGCCCGCCAATAATTACGCCTTGGTCTTTATAATAAGAAGGCACAACCAAGTCTAAAGTAATATTGGTAAAAGGTGTTTGAAAGCCAACTCTTGTTGGAACATTGACATTAAATAAAAATTCCTGCAAAGCCTGTTTAACTTCTTTATAAGAAAGATTATCATAGTGAATAAACGGGGCAAGCAAAGTATCAAAGTTGGAAAAAGCCTGCGCGCCGGCACTTTCGCCCTGTAAGGTATAAAAGAAGTTTACAACTTGGCCAAGGGCGGTTCTTAAATGTTTGGCCGGTTTACTTTCCGCTTTACCGACAACACCCCTAAACCCGCTAATAAGTAAATCTTGCAAATCCCAACCCACACAATAAGCACCGAGAAGGCCTAAATCGTGGATATGAAAATCGCCGGAAGTGTGCATTTCCTTAATACTTTGCGGATAAATTTTATTTAACCAATAAATTTTTGTAATTTCAGAGGAAACATAATTGTTTAAACCTTGCAAAGAGTATCCCATATTGCTGTTTTCGTTAACTTGCCAATCAAGTTTCTGTAAATATTGGTCAACAAGTTCAACATTAAATTTGGAAGAAATTTCGCGCACTCTTGCCCTTTGGTCGCGATACAAAATATAGGCCTTTGCCGTTTTATGATAATTTGAGGTAAGCAAAACATCTTCAACAATATCTTGGATATTTTCAACGCTGGGGGTAACTTCGGAATATAATTGTTGGACGATATTTAAAACCCTTATGGTAAGTTTGCGCGCGACATCGGCATCAAATTCGCCTGTTGCCTGCCCCGCTTTTAAAATAGCATTAGTGATTTTTTTTGCTTCAAAATTTTGTTTGGTGCCATCTCTTTTGATGACTTGAACCAAGACTTCTGTGTTTGCCATAAGAGCACTCCATTTTGTTTAAATTTCTTTAATTTTGTGGGGAAAATTTTTACATCTCCGCTTAATTATTCTAGCACAATTTTTTAAAAATGCCAAACTCCGTCTAAAAAACAGGTTTTTTATTAGTTATCAACAGGCAATTTTCAGACGACAAAACAAAAGATATCCACATTTTTAAAAATGTGGATATCTTGTTTAAAAAACACCTAAAAAACTGCCAAAAAACAGGGCTGATTTTCTTGTTTTTAACCAAGAAAACGGCCTTTTTCATAAATTGTTAAATGTTTGCCGTTTTTTAGCTTGACAGATACAAGTTTATCTTGCGTATTAACTAAATCCCAGTGCAAAGCAGAATCGTTAAAACCAAGTTTTTTCTTTAACTCTTTAGTCATTTTGGCAAGGTTGCCACTATAAGTGTCAATATAACTTGAGCCAAGGGCAATATGGGAATTGCCATATTTACCGCCAAAATTCTCGTCGTAAAGGGTATCTGCCATAAATTTGTTTATTTTGGAAAATCTTCTATCCGTTAAAGAATATTCACCAATTTGGCAGGCACCTTTATCAAGGGCAAGCATTTTTCTTAAAAATTCCTGGCCGGTTGAGGCAGTGGCCTTAACTACTTTGCCTGCCTTAAACTCAAGGGAAATATCCTTGACATAGTTGCCGTTTCTAAAACTCATAAGATCGCTAAAATAGGTGCCTCTTGTGCCTCTAAAATCAGGCGAAGTAAAGATTTCAAAGGAAGGCACATTGCAGCCGCCACCCGAAATAAACCGGCGGTTCTCACCAAGTTTAATTTCAAGGTCCATAGATTTAGATTGCGTTCTAATAGTATCTATCGGCAAAGAAGAAAGCCATTTAGCAATTTCGTCAATTTCTTTTTGGACTTCGGCAAACTTTTTGGCAGGGTTCTTTTCCGTCAAGAAACAGGCCTGGGAAATTTGCTTTTCATAGTCTTTTAAGGAAAGACCGGCCTGTTTGGCAAGACCTTCGGTTGGGTAATTGGCAAGAGTCCAAGAAAAAAGGCCTTTTTGTTCTCTATTATCCATAATTTTGCGCACTTCTTTACGGGCAAGCGTGGCAAGAGCGATATTTTTTGCATTAACATTTTTTAAATTGGCCAAATCTTGCGGGGCTCTAAGAGCAATAAGGCCGTTTAAGTTTTCGTTTAAAACTTTTTCCCAAGGGGCGCAAAATTTAAGTTGTTTTGGGCTAGCTTCAGTATAAAAAGATTTTGCCATAGCCTCGCTAAGATAAGGACGGGCAACCACATTAAAACCCTGTTTAGTAAGTTTTTTATAAATAACTTCGGCAAGGTTTAAGGCCGGGTAATCAAAACTTAAAAGTATATTTTCCCCCGGTTTAAATTTCCCTCCTTTGCGCGCACTTTTAAGTGCGTAAATCATAACATCTGCATATTTTTCAATATTAAGCATTTTTAAAAAACTCCTATAATTATTTAATAATAGCAATACTTAAGAGTATAACTCTTAAAGTATTGCTGTAAATTTTTTACTTATTTCGCCAAACACTAAGGGCGGTGGCAATTTCCTTGCCATCACTGCGGCGTTTTAAAATGTGGGTATAGGTATTATCCGCGGTTTTATAGACTAAAGAGTCAATTTCATCACCGCGCAAAGCTTCGGCCTTAAAATTGATAACAAAATCTTTTATAGCCAAGTTTTCTACTTCGCTTGCCGGTAAAGCGCCAAGGCACCACGCGCTAAAATGTGGGTTATTTGTGTGGCCGTTTGTGTCAAGATCTTCCAAACGGACTTTAACTAAAGTGCTATTTATAAGTTGACTATCTTCAATTTGCGCTCTTTTAAAAGGGTTTATTTCTATATCTATAGGTTTAGGGTTTGTTGCATTGCTATCCAAAAAGGCTTGCGGTGTGCGCACCATTTTACGCTGATTTAAATCTATAATAACCCACCAACTGGCACCGCGTGCAACAATTTGCTCGTTAACAGAAATTTCAAAATCTCTCCTGCTTTGCAAGCGATCGCTTAAACAATGCCAAGTTTTAACAACAAAAGTATCTTGCAAGGTAACAGGTCTTAAAAACTCCATTTGAAGTTTGGTTACTACCCAACCAAGCCCTTTAGGAAAAAGTTCTTCCAGTCCAAAACTAAGGGTATGCGCATCAGTAGAAGCCGATTGCTGAAAATAATTTTGCAAAGTCCAAAGTGGCACTTGCCCGTTTGGCCCAACTTCATAATAACGCGCTTTATATTCTTCTTGTGTCATAAGATTCCCCCTTTTTTATTTTAAAAATTAATACCGGCTTTTAAAGAAAGGCCTTCTAAACCACCCGAACGCCAAGTGGCTTCAATAAAAGTTGTGGCCCCTATCCATTGGGTTTGCAAACCAACGCCGTATTCAATATAAGGTTTTATATAAACATCCTCAGTAGCAGAGTCATCTTTATCTTTTATCATACGAGAATAAGAACCCAAAACTTTAAGGTAAGGTTCACAACCGCGCCCAAGGTCAAAAAGCATTGTTGCCTGCGGGGCTACTTGCCAAATATGAGCATTATCATAATTAATAGAGCCCTCATGCTCGTAAGAAAGCAAACTATAAGAGGCCATTACAGAAGGTTGGAAAGTGATAAAGCCTTCCTCAGAAGTTAAATTAATTCCAATTTTAAAAGCAGCATTTAAGCCATAGCTATCAAAATAAGTTGGTCCCTCAATTCTGTTTTTATTATAAAACCCGTTTATGCCGGCACCATAAAAAAGAATTTCCTCCTGAGCAACTAAAGTTAAACCGGCCATTACGCCGTTTCTGTTTAAAATAGCATCAGCATCTTTATCTTTTTGATGTGCGCCGTTATAACCGATATAAAAAGAAAGGGTTGCAGCCGGCAAACCAAGATCTATTGCCTGGTCCATACCGATATAAAGGCCATAAATATCGCTATCAAGTTCCGGTCCATTTTTTAACTCGGCAGTATCGCTTTTTGTATATCCGCGAACCCAAAACTCGCTATAATTTTGATAATAACGCAAGCCTAAAATTTCTTCCTGATAACGAGATTTTTGGCTTAAATTATAAAGCATTGTGCCTTTATCCATACTTTCAAAAGCTTCCTGTAAAGAAGCAGCCGAACTCATATATTCACCAAGAGCAACAACTTGCCCTTGCGTTGCTTGGGCAAAAGCGGATAAAGCACAAAAAATACTACCTACAAAAAACAAAGATACTGCTTTCAAACATTTCATAAAATTAAAGACCTCTCATGTAGTGGGATATATATTTATTATATCATTTTAGGAGATATCTTAAAACCTTACTTTTTTATATTAGCTAAATTTGATAAAATACTTATATGAAAAATATCTTAGTGATAGGTGGCGCCGGTTATATCGGTAGCCATGTGGTAAAAATGTTAAAGCAACAAGGCTACAGCCCTGTTGTTTTGGATAATCTTTCACAAGGTTTTAAAGAAGCTATTGATAAAAAAATCCCTTTTGTTAAAGGTGATTTAGCAGATAAAACTTTGCTTAAAAAAGTTTTTAAAAAGTATAAAATTGAGGCTGTTATGCACTTTGCCGCTTTTATTGAGGTGGGCGAAAGTGTTAAAAACCCGGCAAAATATTATCAAAACAATCTAGCTAAAGTTTTAAATTTGCTTGATAGTATGCTTGAAAACAATATAAAACATTTTGTTTTTTCTTCCACAGCTGCCACTTTTGGCAACCCTATAACAAAAACTATCAGCGAAAGCCACCCGCAAAACCCAATTAACCCTTACGGGCAAAGCAAATTATTTGTGGAAAAGGTTTTAAAAGATTATGACGCCGCATACGGCCTAAAAAGCACAATTTTAAGATATTTTAATGCCTCCGGCGCTGATGAAAGTGCCCTTATCGGCGAAGCTCATAAAAATGAAACGCACCTTATCCCGCTTATTTTGCAAACGGCTCTTGGCAAGAGAAAAGAAATCAAAATTTTTGGCACCGATTATCCGACCCCCGATGGCACTTGTATAAGAGATTATGTCCATGTAAACGACCTGGCACGCGCCCATATTTTAGCCCTTGAGTATATGCTAAAAAACAACAAAAGTGAAGATTTTAATTTAGGATCTTCCAAGGGAGCAAGCGTGCTTGAAATTATTAAAAAAGTGCAAAAAATTACCGGCAAAACTTTTAAAATAGTTAAAGATAAAAGGCGCCCGGGCGACCCTGCTATTTTAATTGCTTCAAGCAAAAAAGCAAACAAACTTTTAAAGTGGAAAACAACTTACAGTGTTGATGAAATCATTAAGACAGCTTACGCGTGGGAGTTAAAAAGGAAGTATTAATTATGATTTATAAACTTGTAGAAGAGCTACTTGCTTACTGTTTGCAAAAAAACTTAATTTGCCAAGAGGAAATAACTTGGGCAAGAAACATTTTACTTTTTGCTTTAAAACTTGAAAAGCAGGCTAGCCCCCTTGTTTATAAAGGCAAAACACCGCAAAACCCGGCAGAAATTTTGGGTAAGATTTCCGCCTGGGCGGGCAAAAATAAACTTTTAACGGCAGATACAAAAACTTACAGAGATAATTTTGAAACTTATTTAATGTCTCTTTTTACCTTGCGCCCATGTTTTTTGCAGGAAAAATTTTTAAATCTCTATAAAAAAAGCCCCAAAAAAGCAACTGATTTTTTATACCAGTATTTTAAAGATAACTACTATATCAGAACTGATAGAATTGCCAAAAATTTTGTGTGGAAACAAAAAACAAAATCAGGTTTTTTAGAGATGGCAATAAACCTTTCTAAACCCGAAAAAGACCCCAAAGAAATTGTCCTTCAAATGCAGCAACCAAAAAATCAGGCTTTTTTACCCAAATGTTTTTTATGCAAGGAAAATGAGGGCTTTTTTGGTGGCGTAAATTACGCTTCAAAACAGAATTTGCGTTTAATTAATCTAGCTTTAAACGGGGAAACTTTTTATTTTCAATATTCTCCTTATTCCTATTATAACGAGCACAGCATTGTTTTTAGTAAAGAACATTACCCTATGCAAATAAACGCAAAAACATTAAAAAATTTGCTTTGTTTTGTGGAAAAATTTCCGCATTATTTTATTGGTTCTAATGCAGAATTACCAATCGTTGGCGGAAGTATTTTGACCCATAATCACTATCAGGCAGGCAGACATAATTTTGCGTTAGCAAAAGCCGGGGCAAAATATAATTTTAAGCTAAAGAATTTCCCCTCCGTTAAAGCGCAAATTGTTAAATGGCCTATGAACACTATTCGCTTAATTGGTTCAAAAGAACAAGTGGCTTTAGCTGGTGTATATATTTTAAATAAATGGCGCAATTATAATGATAAAAGTGTTAATTTATTTGCTAAAACCGGCAGAACCCAACATAGCACCATTACCCCTATTGCCCGCAGACAAAATAAATATTTTGTGCTTGATTTAATTTTAAGAAATAATAAAGATGCCTTTTTCCACACACACGAAGAAAGACGCAATATTAAAAGGGAAAATATTGGCCTTATTGAAGCCTTGGGGCTTGCTGTTTTACCCGGTCGGCTTGAAAAAGAATTTGCCCAAATAGCCCAAATTTTAAAAAAGAAACAAGTGGAAAAATTGCAAGATTTATCTTCCACCGCGCAACACTATGCGTGGGTTAAAAGTTTTATTAATAAGTATCCAAACTATTACAACAACCCGGAAGAAATTTTGCTTAAAGAAACGGCCCTTACCTTTGAAAATATGCTTAAAGATTGTGCAATTTTTAAAGATACACCGCAAGGCCAACTTGCCTTTAAACGCTTTATTAACACCCTCTAAATATGATAAAATATAATAAATAAGGCAAAAAGCCCTTTAGAAAAAAGAGGGGCTTTTTTTTGTAAGGATAGATAAAATTATGATTAGAAAAGATGTTAGAAATATTGCAATTATCGCCCACGTTGACCACGGCAAAACAACTATTGTGGACTCTATGCTAAAACTTGCGGGGCAATTTAAAGTTAAACAAGATGAAGCCCAGGAAACCGTTTTAGACTCTAACCCCCTTGAAAGAGAAAGAGGTATTACTATTCTTGCAAAATGCACCTCTGTAAATTATAAAGATCACACTATTAATATTGTTGACACTCCGGGACACGCTGATTTTGGCAGCGAAGTGGAACGCGTTTTAAAAATGGTTGACGGCGCCGTTTTGATGGTTGACGCCGTTGAAGGCCCTATGCCACAGACAAGATTTGTTTTAAGAAAAGCACTTGCCCTTGGCCTTCGCCCGATAGTTGTTATAAATAAAATGGATAGGGATAATATCCGCCCATCTGCTGTTGTTGATGAAGTTTTTGAGTTATTTATGGAACTTGGCGCAAATGATAAACAGCTTGATTTCCCTATTTTATATGCCTCCGGCCGCGAAGGTTGGGCTAGCAAAAAATTAGAAGAAAAAGGTAAAGATATTGCGCCTTTATTTGATACTATTATTGAACAAGTGCCTGCCCCCTTGGCTGATGAAACAAAACCCTTGCAA
>JAFQAA010000094.1 GCA_017417005.1 Elusimicrobiaceae bacterium
GAAAACTTAATGGAACTTTTAATAGCAATTGATGCTATGCGACGTGCAAGTGCAGGGCGTATTACGGCAGTTGTGCCCTATTACGGCTATGCCAGAGCCGATAGAAAAAGCAACCCCAGAGTTCCTATAACGGCAAAACTTGTTTCCAATTTAATTACCCAGGCCGGTGCAGATAGAGTTATGGCAATGGATTTACACGCCGGTCAAATACAAGGTTTTTTTGATATCCCTGTGGATCACTTACGCGCAAGAAGCGTGTTTTTGGAATATTTCTTAAAGAATAAACCCGAAAATTTGGTAGTAGTTTCCCCTGATGTCGGCGGGGTAGAAAGAGCACGCAAATTTGCCGCCCGTATGGATGCAGGCCTTGTCATTATTGATAAACGCCGCCCCAAAGCAAACGAGGCCGTTGTTTATAATGTTATCGGTGATGTTAAAGATAAAACCGTTATTATTGTTGATGATATTGTTGATACGGCAGGCACTTTAACTGTTGTGGCAAGCAAAATTAAAGAAGCGGGCGCAAAAAAGATTTATGCCGTTTGCACTCATGGTGTTTTATCCCGCGACGGAGTGGATAAAGTTGATAATAGCCCAATAGAAAAACTTTTTATTACTGATACTTTGCCCGAAGATAAGCGCAAACACAGCGATAAAATACAAGTTTTAACCATTTCGCATATTTTAGCTGACGCTATTTTAAGAAATCACGATGGCCGCTCAATAAGCGAAATGTTTAAATAAGCAGTAAAAACAGATTTTTGCAAAAAGCCCCAACCTTTTTGCTTAAATAAAAAACAAAAAAGAAAGAAATTTTATTTTGCAAAAAGCAGAAAGTTAAAATTTCAAAAAATAGAATACGAAAGATGAGAGGATGTAAAAATGGAAAAAATTAAAATTACCGCCCAAGCCAGAGAAAAAGCCGGCGTTAGAGGCGAACTTAGCAAAATCAGAGCCCAAAAGATGATTCCTGCCGTTATTTACGGCGCAGGGGAAGAACCTGTTTCAATCACTTTTTCTCAAAAAGATTTAGCTACAATTCAAAAAGCAGGTAGCAATACCTTGGTTGAAATTGACCTCGGCAAAAAGAAAGAACCTGCAATTATTAAAGAAGTTCAATATCATGTCGTAAGCGATTTGCCTATCCATGTTGACTTCCAAAGAGTTTCAATGAATAAAGCTATTGAAACCTTGGTTCCCGTTGTCTTGGTCGGCGAAAGTGCCGCAGTTAAAGCAAACGGCGGTATCATTGACCACGCAGTCCGCGAAGTCAGAGTTAAATGTTTACCTGGCGATATTCCGCACCATATTGAAGCTGATATCACCGAACTTTCTTTGGAAAAACATATCTGTATTAGCGATCTTAAAGCCCCTAAAGGCGTGGAATTTGTTGATGAACCTTCCAGAATGATCGTTCACGTTATTATTCCTAGAGATGAAGCCGTGGCCACACCTGCCGCCGCTACCGCTGATGCAACAGCCGCCCAACCCGAACTTTCCGCCACTAAAGGTAAGAAAGAAGAAGAAGGCGCCGCAGCAGCTGCTGCTCCCGCAAAAAAGTAATCTTTTTTGTCAAAGTTATTTTAGCGCAAATCAAAAACTCCCACTCTTTTTTAGAGCGGGAGTTTTGTATTACCTGATATTCTTTTATTATCATATTTGCTCTATTTAGTTTAATTATTTGTCAATTTTTTTGTTTTATTGGTTGCGGCTCAAGTCGTGTAAAATTTATATTTTTCTATCTAAGCCGCTAACTCATTAAAAAGCAAATATTTAAAGGAAAAGACTTTTGCTTTTTAATTCGGACATAGTCGGCTTGTTAGAACAGAAAAATATTTCAATTTTACAAACACTCCATATCGCCGCAACCAACAAAACGGGGTAAGAGAAAGACATATAAACGGGGATACAAAAGGCAAAAAACTAATTAAAATTTCCTTAAAAATCTTCACAAAACAAATTGCTCTGTTAAAATACAATTTCTTATAATTCGCAAAACGACCTGCTCTGTTTTAAAGTTGTCATGCTTCACTTGGCAAGCCTTCTCTAAAATCAAAATACATGAAAACTTTTTTATTTGCACGATTATAAAAACTCCCGTTTTTTACAAGCGGGAGTTTTTATTTTATATAATAATTAAAGAGGTATAGATGAAAAATATAATTAAATTTTTTATAATTTTCTCTTTACTTGCTCCGTTTGTAAATGCGGCAGAATACTCTTTTGAACAAGCCTATGAGCGCGCTTTAATACAAGATGAAGAACTTTTGGCCTCACAAAAAGAGGTAGAAAGATTTAAAGCAAGTAAAAATGCTTCGCGCGGCCTTTACCTGCCAAAAGTTTCCGTTGAAGGTCGCTATACTTATATTGATGAACCTATTACCATAAATCTTGATCCTATCCGCAGTGCAATAAACCCTTTATATAATTTTCATATACCAGGATATACTTTACCTGCTTTTGAGCTGGAAGTCCAGGATGATAAATTTTTTAAATCACAAATAACGGCTTCTTTGCCCTTATATACCGGCGGTAAAGTTTCCGCCGCAAACAAAGCCTCAAGCGCAAATTTAGAGGAGGCTTTAGCAAAATTAGAACAAAGGCAAAATAATATTTTAACAGAACTTACAACAAAATATTTTGGCGCAATTTTAGCCAAGGAAGCCGTTAAAATTAGGGCGGAATTTTTAAAAAATACTAAGCAAAACGCAAAAGAAGCCGCGCAAATGTATAAAGCAGGCACAATTTCCAAAGTGGAAAAAATGGCAATAGAAATTACCGCTGCCCAGGCGCAAAGAGATTATGACACTTCCCTAAACGATGCTGATATGGCGCAAACCCTGCTTAAAAATTTACTTAGCGAGCAGGAAGATATTTCTTTTACCTCTTCTTTATTTATGCCGGACCAAAGCAAAATACCCACGCTTGATTATTTTAAACAACGCGCTTTACAAAATAACACTTCTTTAAAAATTATTGATGCCGGTATTAAAAAAACAAAAGCCAATATCAAAGCCCAAAGGGCTGATTTCCTGCCTACAATTTACCTTTTTGCCAAGCACGAATTATACACAAAAGATTTAACTATTTTAGAGCCTGATTATGCTTACGGCATCGGTTTTAGTTGGAATCTTTTTGAAGGTGGCGCTTCTTATAACAAAACAAAAGCGGCAATCCGCCAAAAAGAAAGCGTGGAAGAATTAAAACAAAAAGCCGTGCAGGATATCCAAACAGCCCTAGATTACTATTATAAAAAAATGCAAAATGCCGCTATGAATTATAAAGCCGTGCAAAAAGAAATTACTTTTAGCAAGGAGTTTTACCGCGCACGCAAAATCGGTTTTAAAGCAGGCACAAGCACTTCTTTAGAAGTTAACACCGCTCTTACTTATAAATTAAAAACCCAACTTGATAGTATTAAGGCGGAATATGATTTTCTTGTATCCCTTGCCACGCTTTTAAGTTTAAGCGGGGATACTAACACCTTTGAAAGTTATAAATAGGGAGCAATTTTTATGGAAAAAAATAAAAAAGTTTTAAAGTTTTTGGGGATAGGGATAACTCTTTTTATTCTTATATTACTTATTGCGCAGTTTTTTCCGCGCACGCAACTTTTGCAGGGCGAAGTTGTTATAAGGCAAATTTCTCTTTCTCCCAGAATTGCGGGCAGAATAAACAAAATTTCAGTGGCAGAAGGCCAGGCCGTTAAAAAAGGCCAAGTGCTTGCGCAAATTGACTCACCGGAACTTCTTGCCAAGCAAGAACAAGCCAAAGCCGCCCAGGCAGCCGCTCTAGCTACAGCCGAAAAGGCCGATAAAGGCTTAAGAGAAGAGGAAATTGACGCTGCTTATAATCTTTGGCAAAAGGCTTTATCCGTGCAAGATTTGGCAGATAAAAGTTTAAAGCGTGTAGAGATGCTTTATAAAGAAGGTGTTGTTTCCGCCCAAAAACTGGATGAAACAAAAGCAAAATACGAAGTTGCCCTTCAAGATACCAACGCCGCTTTTAATAAATATTCTATGGCAAAACAAGGCGCGCGCGTGGAAGATAAATCAGCCGCCCAAGCCTTAACAGAGCAAGCCCTCGGTGCCGTTAAAGAAATTGGTTCTTATGTGGAAGAAACCCAAGTCAAAGCTCCCATAGATGGCGAAATTGCCACCATCGTTGCCGAAGAAGGCGAACTTGCCGCCCCGGGCCTTACCATTTTAACAATGCTTAACACGCAAGATGTTTGGTTAACTTTTAATATCCGCGAAGATTTTTTGCCCAAACTCAATCTTGGCAAAATTATAGAAGTAAAAATACCGGCCCTAGATAAATCAAAAAAATATAAATTTAAAATTTCCTATATTTCAAAACAGGGCGATTTTGCCACTTGGAGCGCCACCAAAACCCACGGCGATTTTGATTTAAAAACTTTTGAACTTCGCGCCGTTCCGGCCGAAGAAATAGCAAATCTTCGCCAAGGTATGACGGCAATTTTAAAAATCTAAAACACTTTAAAAAACTATGAGAAAGTTTTTTTATCTTATCAAAAGGGAAATAAATTTTTTGTTTTACACAAAAAAATCGCGTTTGTTTTTTGCTCTTATTTACCCTTTGATAATGTTTTTTATTTTGCTTGCCGTTTTTAGTCAAAAAGCCATTTTAAAAGTGCCCGTTGCCGTTATAGATAACAGCCGCGGCGTTTATGCGCGCGAATTTGTGCGCGCCGTCAAAGCAAGTCCTTATTTAGATTTAAAATACACTCCGCAAAATATGCAAGAAGCAAAAAAATTATTTTTAGCCACCAAAGTTTACGCCCTTTTAGAAATTGATAAAGATTACGATAAAAATTTAAACAAATCTTACGGCGCAAATATTCTTGCTTTGGTTAATAATCAATATCTTCTTATGGGTGGTAATGTTGGCAAGGCTTTAACACAAATCAGCGCGGAACTTTCAAACAGACATAAAATAAAATTTCTTTCAAAACAAGGTATTTCGTCTAGTTATTCTGATCTTTTTACAAGTCCCATAAAAGTAAGCGAGAATATTTTATATAACCCGCAAATGAATTATGTTTATTTTTTGGTGCTTGGTTTAGTGCCGGCACTTTTACAAATTTTTATTTGTTTAAGTATAACTTATTCTTTACTTTACGAGTTAAAAACCCGCCGCGCCAAAAAAATAAAACCCTATATTTTAGAGCATCCTTATCAAGCAGTTTTTGCTAAAAGCATAGTTTATTTAGCTATTTATTTACTTGTCTTTATGGTCATGCTTTTTACTTTAATTATATTTTTTGATTTACCTTTAAGGGGCAATTTACTTTTAGTTTTGCTTGGTGCGGTGGTGTTTTGTTTATGTTCGGCCGGGGCGGGGGTTTTTATTTCCGGAGCGACAAATAATTTAAGAATAGCCATGAGTGCCTGCGCCGTTTACGGCGCGCCTGCTTTTGCTTATTATGGGGTATCTTTCCCTATTGAAAGTATGCCGCTACTCGCGCAACTTTGGGCTTATTTTTTGCCCGGCACTTATTTAAACAGAATTATGGTAAACGAAATTATTCGCAGCGGGGCTGCTGCCGTTAGTTTGCACGAAATTTTGATAATGCTAATTTTTGCTTTAATTTTCTTCTTTAGCGGTGCCAAATTATATGCCCGCTGGTTTAAGGACGAAAAATATATGGGGGCAAAATTATGAGCGAAACTTTACTCCTTGCCTTGCGCGAACTAAAAGGTCTTTTAAAAGATAAGGGCCTTCTTTTACTTGCTCTTGGCGGTCCTTTTTTATACTCGTTTTTTTACCCTTTACCTTATCAACACAAAATTGTGCGCCAAATGCCCGTTGCCGTTGTTGACGCCGATAAAACAAATACCAGTTTCAAATTAAAACAAATGATAAAAGCAACCGAGCAAGTTGCTTTAACAGAGAAATATTTAACTTTGCAAGAAGCGCAAACAGCCTTAAAAGAACGCAAAATTTACGCCGCTGTTTATATACCAAAAGACTTTCAAAAAAATATTTTAAGCAATCAAATACAGGCTGTAAAAATTTGGACTGACGGCAGTTATATTATCTACTATAAACAGGCAACAAAAGCCTTGCAAACAGCAATAAAAACAATGTCCGCCGGTATAGAAATTAAAAAACTTCAAGCCAAAGGGGCAGGCAAGGCGGCCTACGCTTTGCGTTCACCGGTAAATATAATTGAGCGTGATTTATATAACCCTTCCGGCAGTTATATGCAGTATGTTGTGCCGGCGGTTTTTGTGGCGGTTATTCACCAGGTTTTGTTAATGATTATCGGTATGCGTTCTGGCACTCTTAGGGAAAGCAAAAAAAGATATAGCCCCACTTTGCGCCCTATAAATATTTTATTTGGCAAAACTCTTGCTTTCTTATTTTTTGCTATGTGCTATTTTGCTTTTTATTTTGTTTTGGTTTACCGCTTGCTAGGTTTTAGTGGTGGCGGGGCGGTTTTATCTTTCTTTATTTTCTATTTTATTTTTGTTTTAAGTGTGATATTTTTGGGTATTTTTATTGCCCAGTTTTTTAATGAAAGGGAAACAAGCGTAATGTTTATAGTTGTTTCCTCTTTGCCTTTATTTTTTATGTCGGGCGCGGTTTGGCCTGTTTATCAAATGCCGTTTTTTATACAAATTTTGCGTTTATTTGTGCCTTTAAGTTATGGTATTGAGGGGATGACGCGCCTTTTTATTATGCAAGAGCCACTTTTTCAGGCTTTGCCGCTTTTGGTGGGGATGTTTATTTACATGTTGATTGTTGGCATCCTAGCGTATTACACGATTAAAAAGAGATATCCTAATAAGATTTAGATTTATCTTCCAAGATTATCTTATTTGCTTTGTTTAGTTTTATTATTTGTCAGGCTTTTTGTTTGCTTGGTTTTGGCTCAAACTCGTGTAAAATTATATTTTTCTATCTAAGTCGCTAACTCATAAGAAAGCAATTTTTTAAGGTAAAAACTATTGCTTTCTTATTCAAACATAGTCGGCTTGTTAGAATAGAAAAATATTTCAATTTTGCAGACACTCCATATCGCCAAGAACCAAGCAAACGGGAAATTAAAAGGCAAACCAAAGCGGTCAAGATTTCAAACAAAGACACTTTGGAATGACGATTTTATCCTATGTCATACTGAGAGGCTTTTGCTCAGTATCTCTCTTATTTCCCTCCCTTGATTTTTTTATAAAGTAAAAAAATTAGGGGAGGGGTTAAGGGTGGGGTATCTTAAAATGGTTACGCGAACAGCTTTCGTAAAAGACGATACTATGCCTGGGCGGGTTTTTGCTGGGCGTCTTGCTGAAGTCTAAATACGCCAATTAAATGCTGGCTTGCCGCGTAAAATTTATAAAAAAGATTATTTTTATTTCTCAAACTTTCTTCGTTTTCCGTATAGGTAAAAAGGCCCTCTTTGCCAATAGTAAAAAGGGTTATTTTGCCCGTTTCGGTTGGCAAGGGTAAAGTTTCAGTTTTTGCCATATTTTTTTGGCAGTTTTGCGCTTCTTTTAAAAAATTAAAAGCAGTCTCTTTAATTTCTTTACTATTATTGCCTATAAATCCGCCAATACCGCTTTTGCTGTTATTTTCAAAATACATACTTGCGTTTCCAAGATAAGAAGCGGCAATAAAAACTTTTTTAGGTTTTTGGTAGTGGTCTAACATACAAAACTCTATACCGCAAACACAAATTGCGGGCATTTCCTGATTATCTTTATTTTTAAAATTTTCAATATCAAGCCAAAAGTTGCGCATATTTTCAAAAGCAGATGTCATATTTTATTTCCCCCAATAATAAACTACTCTATGATACCACCGCCGAGAACGCGATTGTTTAAGTAAAACACAGCACTTTGCCCTGCCGTAATAGACATTTGTCCCTCATCAAAAACAACTTTTGCGCGCCCGTTTTCAAGGGCGGTTATTGTGGCGGGTGCTTCTTTATGTTGACGGCGTATTTTAACAAGCGCTTTAATCGGTTCGCTCGGGCAGGCAATAGAAAGCCAGTTTATTTGCCCCACAAACATTTCTTTATTAAACAAAGCACTCTTGGGTCCGGCGATAATTTGATTATTTTTGCCGTCAATTTTTATTACATATAAAGGTTCTTTTGTTCCGCCTTGGGTTAGCCCTTTGCGTTTGCCGATAGTGTAGTTCCAAATGCCGTTATGCTTGCCCAAAACTTTGCCTGTCATATCAACAATATTGCCCGGCTTTGGCGAGAAATTTAAAATATCATTATAATCGCCGCAATAAAAATCTTGCGAATCTTGCTTTTCGGCTACCGGCAAATTGATTTTTTTTGCCATTTCCCTAACTTGCGGTTTTGAAAAATTACCCAGCGGAAATAAAATTTTTGAAAGTTGTATTTGATTTAAGCGGTATAAAAAGTAAGTTTGGTCTTTTTCGTCCTGCGGTGCTTTTTCCAAAAACCAACGGCCCACACTTTCGTCAAAACCGATTTTGGCATAATGCCCCGTTGCAAATTTATCAAACAAAATACCCTGTTTTTTTGCCATTTCTGGTAGTGCGCCAAACTTAACATAACTATTGCACCAAATACAAGGGTTGGGCGTATGCCCGCAGCCATATTCTTTTTTAAAATTTTCAATTACAATTTTTTTGTAAATTTCGCGGCAGTCAATAATTTTTAAAGGGATATTTAAAAAATCTGCCACTTTTTTGGCCGTTTTAATATCTTCTTCTTCAGGACCAAGGCAGGCATTGTTTGCTTCTTTAGGCGCGGGCAAACTATCATCCCAGATAGACATTATCGCACCGATAACCTCATAACCCTGTTTTTTAAGTAAATATGCGCTCAAAGCGGAATCAACCCCGCCGGAAAGACCAACTAAAACTTTTTCCATATATGTATATTTTACAAAATTATGGTATAATATATATAGCCAAAAAACGCAGGCCGCGCAAGCGGCTACTTTTATCGTTAAAGGCGAAATAAGTATGTATTCAATCATAGAAACAGGTGGAAAACAATACTGGGTAACCCCAGGCCAAAATCTGAAGGTTGAAAGACTTGAAGCAGAAGTCGGCGCAGTTGTTGAGTTAAAATCACTCTGGGCCGGTTCTGAAGAAGGCACCTCATCAGATACCAAAGCAGGTAAAACTGCCAAGGTCACCGCTGAAGTCGTAAGACACTTACGCGGTCGCAAGATAATTGTATTTAAAAAGAGACCTAAAAAAGGTTATGAAAAAACCCAAGGTCACAGACAAAATCTTACAGAAATCAAGATTAAAGAAATAATCTTATAAGGTAGAAAATATATGGCACATACAAAAGCACAAGGTTCCTCCTCTAACGGAAGGGACTCCCATGGTCAAAGACTTGGGGTTAAGAGATATGGCTCCCAATATGTTAATGCCGGCGAGATTATTCTTAAACAACGCGGCACAAAAATATTGCCGGGCAATAATGTTTTAAGAGCCTCAGATGATAGTTTATTTGCAAGAATCTCAGGTATTGTTACCTTTGAGTGGGCCAAAAAAGGCAAACAGCAAGTATCTGTCTATGCTCAAACAAGCGAAGTTAAACCCGTAGCCAAAAAGGAAGTTAAAACTGCTCCTAAAGCAGCCAAAACAACCACTGCAAAACCTGCTGCCAAAACAGCAACCAAAACAGCAAAAGCAGCGGCTACAAAAAAGGAAACAAAAACTTCCGCAAAAGCCAAATAAAAATTTGGTAGCAAACAATAAAAGGGCGGCTAACAAAGCCGTCCTTTTTCTTTTTATTGATTGTTACAAAAATAAAATATCCCTCAGCTAAAACCGAGGGATATAAATGTTTAAGCAAAAAACACTTTAATTAGCTAGAGTATCCAAACATTGACCTGTTTGAGTATCTACATTGCTGCAATTTGATATGGTTACCCTATGTTCCAGGTCATCTTGGCCGTTAACTATGGGGGTATAAATCACTTCCCAACCTCCGGTGCAATTAGTTCCGGTATATTTATTGCAGGTTACATAGGTAAATGATGTCTGAGTTTTTTTATCATCAGCGTAAGTCCTATATGTACTCCTTGACGGCTTATATTGAGAGCAGTTATTATTTGAATCGTATGCGCTACATTGAATTATTACTTCTGAAGTAGCTTTATTAGCGTAACCATTCCAAGTGTATTCGGTGTTTTTAAAAGATTTAATGCTGGTGCAATTACCGGCAGCATCTTTTGTATAACATTCCTGAACACTTATATTATTAAGTTTTCCGTTAGCATTATAAGAACCTTCCATAGTTGTATAGCTTTTAACTTCCGCACATTCTCTATCGGCTGTTACAGCGCTGCAAAATTTAATTTCTTTATAAATTTCTCTTTTATTTTCATCCCAATTACTGGTTGTAAACCAGCCGTCTTTATAAGAAAGACAAGCGCCGCTTTCATCTACTATAGCACAATTAAGCTGAGTCCAATGAGTAGTAGTATTTGCATAATTTAAAGAACCCGCTTGCGCGTTAGAAGTCATTAAACTGGCGCTGTCTGAATTATTAAGATTGCCAAAGGAATCATAACCCTTATTTTGTTGATAAGCAAGACACATACCATTTTCGTCATATTCTTCACAATAACGCCTATCTGCTTCTATTTTTGTACTTTTAGCGTCGTAGGTTCTTTCCGCCAGTTGGGTACAAACATTTTTGGTAGCATCATAATTATCGCATTGCATTTCTATTCTGTTTCCGTCCTCATCCCATCTTTGTAAATAGGTTCCTGTTCCCGTAGGAATACAAGAGCCGTTTACTAATTTACTTTTAGAAGCATCACATTCCCAAGTATAGGCGTTTTTGTCGTAGATGTAATATTTGCAGGTTTTGGGGTCGTTCTTTTTAGTGCATAATGTTTTTACAGAGGAGTTTTCATATTTGGTTACTTGGCAAGATTTATTGCCGCTGTTTTCTTCTTCAGAGCATTGTAAGCTGCTCATGGCATTAGCAACGGAACTTGAAACGCCGTTTCCTGTTCCGTCTAGTACATAGGTGGTGTAATTATCTGTTAAACTACCAGGGATTCTTTCCCCTCCTAAGCTTAGACAAAGGCGCGTAGCTCTAGCGTTATCTCTTAAGGCTTCGCAATGTATTTCCCCCGGGAAATTTTGGCTATTTTTTAGGTAATATATGCAGTTATTATTTAACCCTTCTTTGCTTGTTCTGACATAGCTATATTCTTCTTGGTCTGAGATATAGGTATTGACACTTGGTAAGGTTTCCACAGGAACCTCTATATCTAAATCAAACACATTTGTAGTGTAAGAACCTGTTCCCAAATGAAACACTTCTTGTGCGTGGGCTAAACTTCTGCCAACGAGTTTCAGTTCTGAAAAAGAAGCGTTATCTACAGCGGTTTGATATTTAGGCAAAGCAATTGCGGCCAAAATACCGATAATTAAAACAACAACTAATATTTCTATAAGAGTAAAAGCGCGATTATTCATAATCTTTCCTTACATGTTGACTAAATATAATGAAAGTTTATCAAAAAATTTTTCCTATAGCAAGAGCTTTTTTTATGCTAAAATAAAATATATGCAAGCAAATAGTTTTATAGATAGAGTTAAAGTTTATGTCAAAGCCGGTAAAGGCGGCGATGGGTGCCTTTCTTTTAGACGCGAAAAGTTTATTGAGTTTGGCGGGCCAAACGGCGGCAGTGGCGGCAAGGGCGGCGATATTGTTTTTAAAGCCGAGCCAAACCTTACCACACTTCAAGACCTTGCCTACAACCCCCATATTGAAGCCCCAAACGGCGAAAAAGGCGGCACTTATAACAAAACCGGCCTTAACGGCAAAGACAAAATTATTCTCGTTCCGCTTGGCACAATTATTAAAGAAAACGACAATGTTTTGGCCGACCTCACTAAACCCGGCGAGGAAGTTGTTATAGCAAAAGGTGGGCGCGGCGGCAGGGGGAACCAAAGTTTCAAAAGCCGGTTTAACACCGCCCCAAGAATTGCCGAAAACGGCCAACCCGGCGAAGAAAAAACTCTTATCTTAGAATTAAAAGTGCTTGCAGATGTGGGCCTTGTCGGTTTTCCCAATGCGGGCAAAAGCACTTTTTTGACGGCCGTTTCCGCCGCGCGCCCAAAAATTGCGGGTTATCCTTTTACTACTTTAAACCCAAATCTTGGTATCGCAAGCCACAAAGGCAAAAGTTTTGTTGTTGCTGATATCCCCGGTATTATTGAGGGTGCAAGTCTTGGCAAAGGCCTTGGCCATCAATTTTTAAAACATATTGAAAGAACAAGAGTTCTCGTTCACTTGGTTGACCCTTTCGGTTATGAAGATTTATCCGCCGAAAAATCAATAAAAGTTATTCAAAAAGAGTTAAAAACTTTTGATAAAAACCTTGCCAAAAAACCGCAAATTTTAGTGATAAACAAAAGCGATATTGACGGCGCGCAAGAAATTTACGAAAAATTAAAAAAGAAATTTAAAGACCAAACAATTTATTTTATTTCCGCTGCCGGCGCGCAAGGTATAAACAAAGTTTTGGATAATATTGTTAAAGAACTTTCCAAAGCACCCGTAGTGGTGGCAAAGAAAAAGGAAAAAGTTTTGCCAAAAGTCCACTTGGTAGAACCTATGTTTGTTTTAACTAAAGTGGATGAAAACACTTTCCAAATTACCGGCAAAAAGATAGAAGAATTTATCGCTATGACAAATTTTTCCCAACCCGAAGCCGTGCAAAGATTACGCGGCATTTTCAAAAAATTCGGGCTAGAAAAAGCCCTACAAAAAGAAGGCATTACCGAAGGCGCAACAATACTTGCCTGTGGTAAGGAATTTGAGTGGAACGGCAGTTTTGACGAAGAAGTTTCCGCCTTGCCTGATAGAATCGGCGGCTACAAAAGGCGCGCAACTAAGCAAGAGCGTCTTGATAAACGCAAAGCCAGAAGACAAGCCAAGAATATATAAATTTTCCAATAAATTAGACAAAATTACAAAAAATTATGCTACCCTATATTTGTAGTATATAAAAATAAACATAAATAATTAGGGGGTATAATGAAGAAACTATTAACACTTGCTATCAGCACCTTTATGCTTTTAGCAAACACACAAGCCATAAATGCCTGCACCGGTATTGCTATTGATGCTGCCGACGGAACCAAAGTTCTTGCCCGCACTATTGAATGGAAGGGCGGCAACTTAAACAGCAAACTTATTATTATGCCGCGCGGACACAAAAATACTGCTCTTACGCCACAAGGTAAAAACGGACACACTTGGACAAATAAATATGGTGCCGTTGGCGCAAGCACCGTTGAGCCGGAATTTGTTGCCGAAGGCGTAAATGAAAAGGGCTTAAACGCCGGTATTTTCTATTTTGCCGGTTTTGGCAGTCTTACACCCTATAATGTAAAGCACGCAAAAAAATCAGTAAGCGACGGCGAGTTGGTGCGCTATATTTTGACCAATTTTGCAAGCGTGGAAGAGGCTTTAAAGGGACTAGAAAAAATTGAAATTATACCAATAGGCAAGCCCGATAAAAACGGCAATTATGCAACAGGCCATTGGCGTATAAGTGATAATACAGGCAGAAGTGTCGTCTTGGAAATAACGGATAAAGGCAAAAGGCATATTTACGAAAACAATTTAAGAGTTTTTACCAATTCGCCAAGTTTTCCCTGGCACCAGGTAAATTTGAATAATTATATCCACATAACCGGCGGGCAAACCCCTGCCAAAACTATGGGGGAGGTTAATTTATTTTCTCTTGGTGGTGGCACCAATTTGCTTGGTTTACCTGGCGATTTAACCCCGCCCGCCCGTCTTGTGCGTGCCTTTTTCTATACACAGACAGCGCCAATGCCAAAGGATAAATACGGCGCAATTACGCAGGCCTTCCACATCTTAAATAATTTTGATTTGCCAATCGGTGCGGAGTTTGCCCCTGGCGAACAAATACCCGATATGCCAAGCGCAACCCAATGGACAGCGGTAAGCGATTTAAGCCACCCGACATTTTATTACCGCACAATGTATAATTCCGCCATCAGAAGAATTGATTTAACACAAATTGATTTTTCCACAATACCTTATCAGGTTTTAGAAATGGACGAAGTCCCGCAAGAAACTTTCCACGATAGACTTTTATAAGTTTTCTTGAAAGTTAGAATTTGCAATAAAAAACCCCGTTCTTTTTAAAAGTTCGGGGTTTTATATTTTAAAAAAGTTTTTTGCGTTTTGCGTTGTAATTTTGGCGCAGGTTTCTAAAGGAATATTTAAAAGGTTTGCCAAATATTCGGCGATTTCAGGTATGTTTTGGGGGGAGTTTCTTTGTCCTCTTTTTGTTTGCGGCGGAAGGTAAGGGCAATCGGTTTCCAAAACAAAATATTCTATGCCGATTTTCTTTATAACATCTCTTAAATCATTATTTTTTTTATAACTTATCACGCCGTTTAGCCCGAGCAAGAAACCTCTATCCAAAGCTCGTTTTGCATCAATATATCTTGCGCTAAAACAATGGAAGATACCGCCTTGCGCGTCGTGGTTTTTCATTATGCTAAACAAATCTTCATAGGCCTTAAAATCGTCCGGTTCATTTGTTTTGCGGCAATGCAAAACAACGGGTTTATTTATTTCTTTAGCAAGGCCAAGCATTTCCTCAAAAACATCTTGTTGCTGTTTTTCCGTGCTTGAATTTAGCCAAGCATAATCAAGGCCAATTTCGCCAACAGCTCTAAAAATAGGATTTTTTAAAAACTCTTTTAATTTTTTTATTTGCTCTTCTGTTCTAGCTGAAGCATAAATCGGGTGAATACCACAGACAGCGCAAAAAACATCAGGGTATTTTGCGCATAAATCAACGGCCTCTTGCCACTCTGGTTCTTCGCAGGCAATTTCAACAATATTTTTAACACCGGCAAGGAGTGATTTTTCAATCACATCCTTGCGGTCCTTATCAAAAGCCTCGTCGTTAATATGGGCGTGGGAGTCAATAAAATACATTTTATTTATAAAACTCTTTTATTGTTTTTGCCACATAAATAACATCTTCTTCTTTTAGTTCCGGGAACATCGGGATAGAAAGAACTTCCTTTGCGGCACTTTCGGTATTGGGGTAATCTTCCGCTTTGCAATTTAAGTGGGCATAGCAAGGCTGTTTATATAAAGGCACAGGATAGTAAACAGCATTACCAATGCCGTGTTCTTTAAGGTAAGCGCTTAAAGCATCTCTATCTTTAACGCGGATAGTAAAAACATAATAAGATTGGCTCCACCCTTTTGGTGCTTCGGGCGGCAAAGTTATTTGAGGAATACCTGCTAAATGCTTTCTATAAAGGGCGGCAACTTTTTGGCGGCTTTCAGTCCAAGTAGCAAGGTGTTTAAGTTTAACATCTAAAATTGCGGCCTGTATTTCGTCCATCCTTAAAGTTGAACCTTCGCGGTCATATTCATAGGCTTTGCCAACACTTCTGCCACTATGGCGTATGCTTTGGCAGGCCTGGGCAATTTTTTCATCATTAGTTATAATTGCGCCACTATCACCGCAACCGCCCAAGTTTTTGCTTGGGTAAAAGCTAAACGCTCCAGCGTTGCCCCAAGTGCCTGTATATTTATTTTCGCACATAGCAAGATGGCTTTGGGCGCAATCTTCAATAACTTTTAAATTATGTTCTTTTGCAATTTCCATAATTTTTGGCATATTGGCTGGGTAGCCATATAAATGCACCGGCAAAATTGCTTTTGTTTTAGAAGTGATTTTGCGTTTAACATCTTGGGGGTCTAGTTCATAAGTTTTTGGGTCAATATCGGCAAAAACAAAGTTTGCCCCTGTTAAAGTGATTGAGGTTGTTGTAGCAACAAAAGTAAAAGGTGTTGTAATAACTTCATCACCTTTGCCGATACCGGCTGCCATTAAAGCAATTTGTATGGCACTTGCCCCGGAGGAGCAGGTAATACAATATTTTGCGTTTAAAGCTTTTGCAAAATTGGCTTCAAATTCTTGGGTTTTAGGGCCAAGCAGCCACTTCATAGAGTTCAGGGCCTCTAAAGCGGCCTCATTAATTTCAGTTTTCAAACTATCGTGTTGTTCTTTTAAATTAAATAGGGGTACATTTTTATTCATAATTATTTATCCAGCGACTTAATATCCTCTAAGGGTGCTAAGTCTTTTACTATTTTTTGGTATTTAGTTGCAGACATATTTACAACTAATTTTAAAACAATCAAGCCATTTTCTTTATGGATCTCCTCCTTAACAATTTCAGCCTGATTATTTTTAAAAACGGATTTTATTTTTTCCACAATTTGCCATTTTGGAGAGCATTTTATAGTCAAAGAATCATAAAGTTGCATATAATCAAAAGTTGTCATTAATTTGCGGATAAAAATTTGTAAAATCAAAACGCTCGCTGTTGCCACAGCACCAATAAAATATTGGCCGTAGCCAACAGCCATACCAACTGCTGCCACCAACCAAATGCCAGCAGCGGTAGTTAAACCGGAAATTTTATTTCCATCTCTTAAAATTGAACCGGCCCCCAAAAAGCCCACCCCGGCAACAATTTGGGCGGCAATTCTGGCGGGGTCTCCTCCTAAATAGTAAGCAGATAAAACGGAAAGCAAGGCAAATACTGCCGAGCCTACACAGATAAGAGTATTGGTTGCAAAGCCGGCAGGTTTATCGTGGTATTGTCTTTCCAGCCCAATAACTCCGCCAAAAAGCAAAGCTATTAAAATGCGCAAAATTATTTCGGAATTTTCTATCATAATTTTCTCCTTATACTAATAGTTAAGCAAAAATATTAAGAATAATAAAGTATATAAACATTACTCCTAAACCTAAAGGCAAAGCGTTGCGCGCCCAATCGCTGCTTTTAATTTTAAATTTTGAAGCGCAAATTATATTTGGTATATTGCCCGGTATCAAAAAGCCGCCGGATATAATTAAAGCAAGCAGCAAAAATTCTATTTGAGCCCTTGTCATTTCCGGCACAATTTCCGCCGCGGCTAAAGTTGCATTATCAAGTATAGCGGAAAGGGAATTTGCCCAGTATAGCAAGTTGGGCGGTAATTTTTGTATAGTAGCCCTTGCTAAAGGGGAAAGGCCTTCCCCAAACAAAACAAGTGCCATAATAAAAAGGTAAATTTTGCCCGCTCTTATTAAAATTGCTTTTGAGGTTTCTTTTTCCAAATGCAACTTTGTTTTATTTTGTGTTCCTTTAATGCGGCAAGCCATATAAGCAAAAAATAAAATTGCCGGCACAATATAAGGCCATAAAAGTTTTGACAAAAAGAAGAAGCCCGCATAATGCGGTGCGCCGGAAAGTTTATCAATAACGATAACAGAAAGAGGCTCGCCTATTCTTGTTAAAACAGCACCTAAGCCTATGCCAAAGCAACCCATAATAATAACTTTTAAGGAATCTTTTTTATTTAATCTTAACGAAGCAACAACTTCGCACAAAATTAAAGCGGCGATAATTGCTGTTATTATACTTGAAAGAAAAGATAACAAAACAACAATAGCAAAAATAGTTTTTTTTAATCCGAATTTTTCGGAACAATACTCAACGGCGTAAGTTATTTTATCTTTAAAATAGTTAAATAAAATTCCCGTAATTAATACAGCCAAAGAAATTGCTATCGGGTGGGCAAGAGTATGTTTTATTAAAGACCAAGACCAAACTTGGCTTGCCGTTGCTGCAAGAAGGCCCAAACAAAACAAAAATATCTCCAGTTCTTCTTCTGCTTTATGCCACAAAAAAGGCACAAACAAAGCAGCAATAACAATAAGAGTTAAAAAAACAAAACTGAGTTGCGACAAGTCTATTTCCTCCCCATTATCTATATTTTAGCATTTAGCAAAGAGTAATATTTACTTTTGCTTGTAATTAACAACTTGCAGGGTGGGTTTTGGGGATTTGCCTATATTGCCGTTTTTGGCATTTTCAATGGTTTTAGGCCATTTACCTTGTGCTTTTAGCAAAAGTTCGGCCACTTCTCTAAAAGCGCCTCTGCCACCTTCTTTTTTTGTTATATAGTGGGCAATTTTTTTAACTTCCGGGATAGAGGTTTTTACAGCACAGGCAAGCCCGGCTTGCAGCAAAACGGGCATATCAATAAAGTCATCTCCGATATAGGCAACTTCTTCTGCTTTTAGGCCTGTCTTTTTTAAAATATCTTTAAAAGCGGGGCCTTTTGAAAGATAGTTATAATATAAAAAGTCCATTCCCAAACTTGCGGCTCTTTTTTCCGTAGCGGGTGCATTTCCGCCGGTTATAATAGCGCTTTTTATTCCGGCGTCTCTTAACATATGGCAGGCAAGCCCATCATAAGCGCAAAACTTTTTTACTTCCAACATTTCTTTGTTTGGGTTTGTAAAAAAGTTCATTGTAGCATCAGTCAAAACGCCATCCACATCGGTAAGCAGCATTTTGATTTTTTTTGCTCTTTTTAAAATATTTGTTATTTTTTTATCCATATCTATATTTTATTAAATATTAAAGTGATATAATAGTATTTAAGGGATATTTTATCCCCATTTTATAAATGGCAAAATAAAAATGGAAGAAAAAACTTTAATAGAAAAACCGACCCTTGGGCCTTTTTTTTGGATATTGTTAATATCTATTTTTCTTTTAATTGCCATTTTTGTAATCAGGCAGATGTCCTTTTTGCCGGTTAATACAAACACAATTACGGAACTTGTTTTAGATGAAAGTAAACCTAAAATAGACCCTTTAAAAAAATATTTTCCAAAACCTTATTCCGTGCAGGATTTAACAAGAGGAGCTTATGATAGACATTAAATTTTTGGTATCCAACCCAACCGAAGTCCAAGAACGCCTTGGCAACAGAAACCCTAAATTAAAAGAGGAAGCCGCAAAAGTTGTTAATCTTTATCAAGAGTATAAAAAAGAACTTCAAAAAGTTGAAGATTTAAGAGCAAAGCGCAATAATTTATCAAAGCAGATTGGGGTTGTTCGGGCAAAAGAAGGCC